>NZ_JAGMUE010000015.1:0-80750 GCF_019049165.1 Streptomyces sp. AC627_RSS907 | reverse complement strand
GGGGGCAGGGGGCAGGGGGCAGGGGAGCGGCGGGCGGCTCACGCCACTCGCCGCTCCCCTGCGGTCTCCCTCGCCCGGCCGGAGACCGGGTCGTACGCGGTCAGGCCTCGACGCTGTCCTTGGGGGTGTCGCCGCTCCCGGCCTTCGCGGCCTCCGCCTCGGCCTGCTTCTTGGAGGCCCGGAGGCTGGTGAGTGTGGTGACGACCAGGACGGAGCAGATCACGCCGAGCGAGACCGGGATGCTGATCTCGGGGACGTGGACCCCGGACTCGTGCAGGGCGTGCAGCACCAGCTTGACGCCGATGAAGCCCAGGATGACCGACAGGCCGTAGGAGAGGTGGACCAGCTTCTTCAGCAGACCGCCGATGAGGAAGTACAGCTGACGCAGCCCCATCAGGGCGAACGCGTTGGCCGTGAACACGATGTACGGGTCCTGGGTCAGGCCGAAGATCGCCGGGATGGAGTCGAGCGCGAACAGTACGTCGGTGGTGCCGATCGCGAGCATCACGACCAGCATCGGGGTCATGACGCGCTTGCCGTTCTCCTCGATCCACAGCTTGGTGCCGTGGTACCGGTCGGCGACGCCGAAGCGACGCTCGGCGGCCTTGAGGACCTTGTTCTCCTCGAACTCCTCGTCCTCCTCGTCGGCCCGGGCCTCCTGGATGAGCTTCCAGGCCGTCCAGATCAGGAAGGCACCGAAGAGGTAGAAGACCCACGCGAAGCTGGCGAGGATCGCGGCACCCGCGGCGATGAAGATGGCCCTGAGGACCAGGGCTATGAGGACACCGACGAGGAGCACGCGCTGCTGGTACTGCGAGGGCACCGCGAACTTCGCCATGATCAGAACGAAGACGAAGAGATTGTCCACGCTGAGGGACTTCTCGGTGATGAAGCCCGCGAAGAACTCACCGGCGGGCTGGCCCCCGCCGAAGACGAGCAGTCCGAGCCCGAAGAGGCCCGCCAAGGCGATCCAGACGACCGTCCAGATCCCGGCTTCCTTGATCGATACATCGTGCGGCTTGCGGCCGATGAAGAAATCGACGGCGATGAGGGCGGCGAGGCCCACGACGGTCAGGACCCACAGGGTCACGGAAACTTCCACTACGCCTCCGGCAGTACGTCACACGGCAGATGTCAGCGTCGTCGCTGCCGGAGGTCTCTTCCACCCCGGGCGTCCGGGACGCGTGACGCGTCCGGAACCCGCGGGCCGGCGCCCCGGGATCTGGCCTGATCCGTATTGACGGGTACGCCGCAATTGGCAGGGAGTACTCCCCTCCGTGGGGAAAACAGTACCCAATCACCAAGGAAAGGTAAAGAGCTAAGTAAAAGAAGGACCAAAATGCTTGGTCACAGCGCTTTACGAAGGCTTGGTGGAGGCGTGTTCGGGGGCGGCTCGGGTCACCTGTCCCACGAGCGGCGGGCCGCCGCGACCTGGGTGAGTACCTGTTCGAGGACCTGGCTGCCGGGCGGCACGAGCGGGGGCTCGTAGGTCCAGGCGTGCCCGACCCACGGGTCGGCGAGGTGATCGTCGGCCACCGGCGTCAGACGCAGCAAGGAGCGCCACAGCGGGTCGAGCAGGGGCCCGTACCCGGCGGACTCCTCGCGGTCGGCGACCATCATCAGGTGGACGCCGACGGCCGGTCCCTCGTCGGCGAGGTAGCGCAGCTGGTTCACCGCCCGGTCGTCGAAGCCGTGCGGGAAGTCGTTGACGATCAGGAGCTGCTGGGACGGGTCGAGCCCGGGCGGGAGGGCGTCGGCCGCGCCTGCGCGCAACGCCATCTGCACCAGGTCGACGCGCTGGGTGAGGCGGGCGAGCACGTCCGCCGTCCCGGCGGCACCCACGGCGGGCGGGGCGGCGAGCACCCCGGTCCGCACCAAGGGTGCCAGTGCCTGTGAACCCGATTCGGCCGGGTCGATGACGTGCACGGTGAACGCGCCCGCCGGATGGACGGCGAGCAGCCGGGCCGCGTGCGCGACCGCCGTCTCCAGCCCCAGGCGCCGCATCTCGTGGGAATCGGTGAAGGAGCCGTCGAGCGAGCCGGCACGTCCGCTGTCGATCCACAGGCCGCGCTCCAGCGGCAGTCGGACGAGCATCGGGATGCGTATGCGGTCGGCCTCGGACAGGTGCAGGTCGCCCAGCCGCACGGCCATGGGGATCTCCATGGGTACGCGGTAGGCGTGCCAGACGGGGGTGTCCCAGCGGGCGTAGGCCGCCGGCAGGGCGGGCTCGACGACCTCGGCCTCGGCGGCCAGCTGGGCGACGTCCCGGTCCAGGACCTCCCTGGCCTGGGAGACCAGCTGACCGTGCCGGGCGCGTGCCGCCTCCCGCGCGGCGTCGCCCTGTCCGCCGATCCGGCTGCGCGGGTCGGACAGGACCTGGTCGAGCTCCTTCTCCATGCGCGAGTCGGCGAAGTCGACGGCGCTGCGATACGCGGCAGCGGTGCGAGCGAGGTCCTCGAACATGCCCCACACCTGGTTGTAGAGCCGCTCCTCCATGGACCAGCCGGTGGCGTCGCCCGCGACGGGCCGCGCAGGCTGCCCGGGTTCGGCGGGGGGCGCGGCCGGTGGGGGCGGCGGGGCCGCGCTCTGCCGGCGCGGGTGGCTGTAGTCGATCGGGCCGCCGCCACCGGGTGCGGACGACCGGTCGGCGGAGGAGCCCGCCGGTCCGCCCGGGTACGGCGGCGATCCGTACTGCCCGGGAACGGCGGACGCCTGCGGACCGGGCCCGGCCTCGGCGTCGTACGGGGACGCCGGCGGTACGGGGCCGGTGGCGCCCTGGGGCGCGGCCGCACCGGGGTCCGGACCGTGCGCCGGAGCGGCGGCCTGCGGGGAGCGGTCGCCCTCGGCCGTCCGGGCCGGAGGCGTCGGCACGGAGCGGGTCAGGCCGCGGGCCACCGCCTCCTGGATGTCCTCGGCGAGCCGGTGGGCCTGGGGCAGCTCCTGGTCACCGAGGAGCGCGGCGAGGCCCGCCGCGTAACCCTGGCCGACGGCGCGCACCTTCCAGGCGCCCTGCCGTCGGTAGAGCTCCAGCGCGACGACGGCGGTCTCGTCCTCCAGACCGGTGATGGTGTAGCTGGCGATCTCGTCGCCGTCGAGACCCGTGACGGCGACGAAGGGGGCGGCGACGGCGCCGAAGCGCGCGGGGCCCGTCCCACCGGTGGGCAGGGCGAGCAGCACACTGACGCGGTGCACGGCGTCCGGCACGGCGCCCAGGTCCACCGCGAGGCGATGGTCGGCGGCGGCCTGCCGGGAGACCTCCAGACCCGGCAGGGTCGGTGCGCCGGGGTGGGCCACCCATTCGACGCCGTGGACCCTGCCGTTCTCGTCGCCGAACGTGGCTCCCGCCACGATCGGCGTGCCGGCCGAGACCCGGATCTCGAGACGCGCCCGGGGAAGCGGGTGGTTCTGTCCCCGCGTCAGCTCGGCCGTCATCGCCTTTCCCCCTGTGTCACTCGTGCGCACTCGTGAGGTGTCCTGCGCCGCTCACCCGTCCCGCCCACGGGACCGGCCGGCCGGCGTCGGCCGGCTACAGGACGGGCAGGATCGCCGGCATCAGGTCCTGGAAGGTGCGGCCGTTGGCCGGGGAGCCGAGGGCCGTCATCGACCAGCCCTGGCCCACCCGGTGCACCTTCGCCATGATCTGGGCCGTGTAGGCGCCGCCACCGGCCAGCGTGTAGCGGGCGAGTTCCTGGCCGTTGGTCTCGTCGACCAGACGGCAGAACGCGTTCTGCACTTCCTGGAAGGTCTGGCCCGTGAAGGAGTTCACGGTGAAGACGATCTGGTCGATGTGGACCGGGACGCGCTGCAGGTCGACGAGGATCGCCTCGTCGTCGCCGCCCTGGCCGACACCGCCGACCAGGTTGTCCCCGGTGTGGCGCACCGAGCCGTCGTCGCTCACCAGGTGGCGGAAGAAGACGACGTCGACCGGCTGCTTGTCCGCGAAGAGGACGGCGGAGGCGTCCAGGTCGATCTCCCGGGTGCGCGAGCCGAACAGCCCGCGCCGGGGAGCCGCCTGCCAGCCGAGACCCATGCGCACCGACGTCAGGCTGCCGCCGTCGTTCTTCTGCAGACTGATGGCCTGACCCTTGGTCATGTTGACGGTCACGCGCTGATCCCCTCTCGAGCTGTCCCCTGTTGCCGCGGCGCCCGCGGTTGACCAGAACCCTACGCAGGGGCACCGACAGTGCCCCACCCCGGTCCGCGCTTTGTGTCGGTCTTGCAACACAGCGCGTGCCGGTGCGGGCCATCAGGCCAGACCGGCCTCCTTCATCTGGCGCAGTTCCTTCTTCATCTCGGAGACCTCGTCACGCAGCCGGGCCGCGATCTCGAACTGAAGGTCCGCGGCGGCCGCGCGCATGCGGGCAGTGAGATCCTCGATCTGTTCGGCGAGCTCCGCCGCGGGACGGTCGGTCGGCGCCGTCTCCTTGCCCCTGCCCTTGGCCTTGGCCGCCTTGGCGCCGGGCGTCGCCTGGCCGCCGAGGGCGGGCACGGGGGCCTTGGCGCCCTTGCCGTCCTTGCTCTGGCGGTAGCCCGAGCCGAGCAGCTGCTCGGTGTCGACGTCCTCGCGGGCGATCTGGGCGACGATGTCGTTGATCTTCTTGCGGAGCGGCTGCGGGTCGATGCCGTTCGCCTTGTTGAAGGCGACCTGCTTCTCGCGGCGGCGGTTGGTCTCGTCGATGGCCTTCTCCATCGCCGGCGTGATCTTGTCGGCGTACATGTGGACCTGGCCGGACACGTTGCGCGCCGCGCGGCCGATGGTCTGGATCAGGGAGGTGCCGGAGCGCAGGAAGCCCTCCTTGTCGGCGTCGAGGATCGCCACCAGGGAGACCTCGGGCAGGTCGAGTCCCTCCCTGAGCAGGTTGATGCCGACCAGGACGTCGTACTCGCCGGCCCGCAGTTCACGCAGCAGCTCGACGCGGCGCAGGGTGTCGACGTCGCTGTGCAGATAGCGGACCTGGATGCCGAGCTCCAGGAAGTAGTCGGTGAGGTCCTCGGCCATCTTCTTGGTGAGCGTGGTGACCAGGACGCGCTCGTCCTTCTCGGTCCGCTTGCGGATCTCGTGCACCAGGTCGTCGATCTGGCCCTCGGTGGGTTTGACGACGACCTCCGGGTCGACGAGACCGGTGGGGCGGATGATCTGCTCGACGGCACCGTCCGAGCGGGAGAGCTCGTAGGCGCCCGGGGTCGCCGACAGATACACGGTCTGTCCGATGCGCTTTTGGAACTCCTCCCATTTCAGCGGGCGGTTGTCGAGCGCGGAGGGCAGCCGGAAGCCGTGGTCGACCAGGGTCCGCTTGCGGGAGGCGTCGCCCTCGTACATGGCGCCGATCTGCGGCACGGTGACATGCGACTCGTCGATGACGAGCAGGAAGTCGTCCGGGAAGTAGTCCAGCAGGGTGTTCGGCGGGGAGCCGGGCCGGCGGCCGTCGAAGTGCATCGAGTAGTTCTCGACGCCGGAGCAGGAGCCGATCTGGCGGAGCATCTCGAGGTCGTACGTCGTGCGCATCCGCAGTCGCTGGGCCTCCAGGAGCTTGCCCTGCTTCTCCAGCTCGGCCAGGCGCTCCGCCAGCTCCTTCTCGATGTCGTTGACGGCCCGCTCCAGGCGCTCGGGGCCCGCCACGTAGTGGGACGCCGGGAAGACGTAGAGCTGCTGGTCGTCGCTGATGATCTCCCCGGTGACCGGGTGGAGCGTGGACAGGGCCTCGATCTCGTCACCGAACATCTCGATGCGGACGGCGAGCTCCTCGTAGACCGGGAAGATCTCGATGGTGTCGCCGCGCACCCGGAAGGTGCCGCGGGCGAAGGCCGTGTCGTTGCGCGTGTACTGGATGTCGACGAAACGGCGCAGCAGCTCGTCCCGGTCGTGCTCGTCGCCGACCCGGAGCGGGACCATGCGGTCCACGTACTCCTGCGGGGTGCCGAGGCCGTAGATGCAGGAGACGGAGGCGACCACGACCACGTCACGGCGGGTGAGCAGTGAGTTGGTCGCGGAGTGACGCAGTCGCTCCACCTCCTCGTTGATCGAGGAGTCCTTCTCGATGTAGGTGTCCGACTGCGGGACGTAGGCCTCGGGCTGGTAGTAGTCGTAGTACGAGACGAAGTACTCGACGGCGTTGTTCGGCAGCAGTTCGCGGAACTCGTTCGCCAGCTGGGCGGCCAGGGTCTTGTTCGGCGCCATGACGAGGGTGGGGCGCTGGAGCTTCTCGATCATCCACGCCGTGGTGGCGGACTTGCCGGTACCGGTGGCACCGAGCAGGACGACGTCCTTCTCACCTGCTTCGACACGCCGGGCGAGCTCGGCGATGGCCGTCGGCTGGTCGCCGTTGGGCTGGTAGGGGCTGACGACCTCGAAGGGCGCCACCGTACGTTCGATGTGGGAAACGGGCCGCATGCGTTCCACGGTACGACCCCGCACTGACAACGGGTCCGGATCAGCGGTTCTGCGGGGTGCGGGACCGCCGGCGATCGAGGGGACGGCGCGTGCGGTGCGGACGGTGGTGCGGCGGGTGGCGGACCGGGCGCGGGGCCTGACTGCGGGCGGGGATGCCCGGCTTCCGGTCGGCGGGGGCCACGGCGGGCTTTCCCATGACCATCAGGGGGTCGAACAGCACCACGACGCCGGCGAGGACGAGGAAGGCGAGGGGACCGATCAGCATGGGGGCCAGCAGTTCGGCGGGCGACCCGCCGGAGGCGGGATCGGTGGTGCCGTGGAGGTGGACCTCCAGGGCGGCCATGCCCGTGTAGTGCATGCCGCTGACGGCCAGCCCCATCACCAGGCTGGCGCCCACGCTCCACAGGAAGCCCCGGACCTGCCCCGCCGCCCACAGGGCGGCGGTGGCGGCGGCCATGGCTATGACGACGGACACGCCCACGGTGAACGTGTTGTACGTCAACTGCCCGTCAAGGCGCATGCCGGCCATGCCCAGGTAGTGCATCGAGGCGATGCCCAGCCCGGTGATGGTGCCGCCGGTGAACAGAGCCGTGCCCCGCACGCCCCGGTAGCCGACGATGAAGATCCCCACGCCCACCATGACGACGGCGACGGCCAGGCTCGCGAACGTCATCAGCCAGTCGTACCGGATCGGCGTGTGTTCGATCGTGAACCCCATCATGGCGATGAAGTGCATGGTCCAGATGCCGGAGCCGATCGCCGCCGAGCCCAGGGCGAGCCACCCGGGGCGCCAGGACTGGGTGACCAGCAGGGCCCTGGTGGTGCAGCGCAGCCCGAGGGCACCCCCCAGGCAGGCCATGAGGTAGGCCACCAGCGGTGTGACGAGGCCGTAGCTGAATCCGTCGACCGTGCCTTGCATGTGCGGCTGCCCTTCCGCTTACTTACGCCCGGTTCACGTCCCGGATTTCCCTGATGCGCACTCCTGCCCGGGACCGTGCGAACGGTCGGGGGCGAGGCAGAGAGTATGACTCCCACCGGAATGGTCGAACGATTCTCCGGCAAAGAATCACGGGTTTGCCCCAGGTGTGCGGCCCCGGTGAGCGGAGTTGAGCAACTCCATTCAGCCTGTGGCCATTCTGCACCCCCCTTCAGTTGACGCTCTGGTGTCACAGTGGTGCTGTCTGTGATCGTTCGACGCGAGGAGTACGCATGCACGCGCGCGCAGTTGCCGTCACGACCACCGCGCTCCTGGGGGTCGCCCTGCTGGCCCCCCTTTCCCACGCCCGGGCCGACCTCGGCGGTGACGCCGCCGAGCCCTCGGTCATCGCCCACAGGGGCGCTTCCGGGTACGCGCCGGAGAACACGCTGGCCGCCGTCGACAAGGCGGCCGAGCTGGGGATCCGCTGGGTGGAGAACGACGTCCAGCGCACCAGGGACGGCGAACTCGTCGTCCTCCACGACGACAACCTGCGGCGCACGACCGACGTGGAGGAGGTCTTCCCCGACCGGGCGCCCTGGAAGGTGAAGGACTTCACCGCCGCGGAGATCGCGCGGCTGGACGCGGGCAGCTGGTTCGGATCCGAGTACGCGGGCGCGCGCGTGCCGACGCTGAAGCAGTACGTCGACCGGGTGGAGCACAACCATCAGAAGCTGCTCCTGGAGCTGAAGAACCCCCAGCTCTACCCGGGCATCGAGCGGGAGACGCTCAAGGTCCTCGCCAACGAGGGCTGGCTCGACCGGCCGCATGTGGCCGGCCGGCTGATCGTGCAGAGCTTCAGTGCGGACAGCATCCGAACCGTCCATGAGCTCAAGCCGGCCGTCAAGACCGGCTTCCTGGGCACACCGTCCGTGGCGGACCTGCCCGCGTACGCGAAGTTCACCGATCAGATCAATCCGTCGTACGGCTCCCTCACCAGGGGCTACGTCGCCTCGGTCCACGCGTTCACAGGGCCGCACGGCCGGCGTATGGAGGTCTCGACCTGGACCGTCGACGACGCGGACACCGCCCGGCGGGTCGCCGCGTACGGCGTCGACGGTGTCATCTCCAACCGGCCCGACGTCGTGCGGGACGCCGTGCGCGAGATGGCGGACTCAGCCGTCCGGTGATCCCACCGCACCCGGGGCCGGGGCCGGTCCCGTCCGCCCCTGCCCCGGGTGTTGTCAGTGGCCGGCCGTACCGTGGGCGCATGGACAGCCATGGGCAGGACGAACAGCGGGTCGTGTGGACCGTCATCGGCACCGGCATCGGTCCGCTGCTGCTGGCCGCCACCGGCGACGGGCTGGTCAACGTGGTGTTCCACGCCACCGACGCCACACGCGACCGAGCGCTCGAGCGGCTCGCGGCCCGCCTGGGCACGGAGCCTGTCGAGGCGCCCGGCTCCCCGCTGCTGGCCGAGGCGATACGGCAGATGGAGGCGTACTTCGCGGGCAGGCGTCACGATTTCGACCTGCCGCTGGACTGGTCGCTGATCTCGGGCTTCAACCGGGAGGTGCTGCGGGAGCTGGCGTCCGGTGTCCCCTACGGCTCGGTCGTCGGCTACGGCGACCTCGCCGGCCGGGTGGGCCAGCCGGGCGCCGCCCAGGCGGTGGGCGTGGCGATGGGCGCCAATCCGCTGCCTGTCGTGGTGCCCTGCCACCGGGTCGTCGAACGCGACGGCGGCATCGGCGGTTTCGGGGGCGGCGTGGACACCAAGCGGCAGCTGCTCGCACTGGAGGGCGTACTGCCGGAGCCGCTGTTCTGAGGTGGCCGCCGCTCAGGGGCGGCGGTGGCTACTCGTAGTGCCGGGCCTCGATGATGTTGCCGTCGGGGTCGCCGAAGTAGAAGCTGCGCCTGGCCGGGCCGCGGGCGCCGTAGGAGCCGTACGAGAGGTCCGAGACCGGAATCGACCGTTCTTCCAGCCGCGCGCGCAGTGCGTCGAAGTCGTGCGGGGACAGGGACAGGCAGATGTGGTTGACGGGATGGCCCGCGCTGTCGTCGGCGCCGGGGACCACTCGCATGTGCTCCGCGAAGCCGTGGGGCGCGAGGTCGAGGATGGTCTCGTCGTTGAGGCGCACGGAGGGGAAGCCCACGGTGCCCGCGGTGTACTCCGTGACCCGCAGGGGCTCCGTCCCGAGGATCCTCTCGTAGAAGCCGGCTGCGGCGACCGGGTCCCGCACCCAGAGGACGACGTGGTCGAGGCGTGTCGTGTTGTCCGTCATGGGTTCCAGGCTCGTGTTCCGCCCCCGGGCGCCGCAAGGGGCCCCGACCGGGCTCCCGGTGGTTTGCCCCGGTCCTCCTCCCGCCAGAGATGAGGGAGAGCCGACGGACAGGAGGCGGACGCGTGATGCTGGTGGTGTCGGAAGAGGTACGGGCCGCGCTCGACGCGCGCCGCCCGGTGGTGGCGCTGGAGTCCACGATCATCGCGCACGGGTTGCCCCGTCCGCGCAATCTGCTGGTCGCGCGGGAGCTGGAAGAGGCGGTACGGCGGGAGGGCGCGATACCGGCGACGATCGCCGTGCTGGACGGCCGGCCTCACGTCGGTCTGGGCCAGGAGCAGCTGGAGCGGGTCGCGAACGAGAACGGTATCCGCAAGCTGGGACACCGTGACCTGGCGCTCGCGGTCGCCTCCGGCGCGAGCGGGGCGACCACCGTCTCGGCGACCGCCCTGCTGGCGTCCCTGGCGGGCGTACGGGTCTTCGCGACCGGCGGACTCGGCGGCGTGCACCGGGAGTGGACGGTGACGCAGGACGAGTCGGCCGACCTGGGCCTGCTGGCTCGCACCCGCATCACGGTGGTCTGCGCGGGCGTGAAGTCCATCCTGGACGTGCCGGCGACCCTGCAACGGCTGGAGACGCTGGGCGTCGCGGTGGCCGGTTACGGCACGGACCGCTTCCCCGGCTTCTACCTGTCCGACTCCGGGCATCCGGTGGACTGGACGCTCGACACCCCGGAGCAGGTGGCGGCGGCCATGCGGGCGCAGGACTCGCTGGGCGGGCCGCAGTCCGCGCTCGTCGTCGCCAATCCCGTGCCCGAGGACGAGCAGCTCGATCCCGGGCTGCACGCGCGGGTGCTCGCGGACGCGCTGCGCGCGTGCCGGGAGGCGGGGATCACGGGTCAGGCGGTCACCCCCTTCCTGCTCGGCCACCTGGTACGGCACACCGACGGCGCCTCACTGAGCGCCAACCTGGCGGCGGTGCGCGGGAACGTGCGGCTGGCGGCACGTGTCGCGGCGGCCTGGGCCGCGGCGTGAGCCAGGAGCCGGGCGGCGCGCTGCTGGTGGTCGGGGACGTCGTCACGGACGTTGTCGCCCGGCACCGGGGACCGCTGGCCCTCGGCACGGACACGGCCGCCTCGATCCGGCGGCTGCCGGGCGGGGCGGGCGCGAACGTGGCCTGCTGGGCCGCTTACGCGGGGTGCCGGGACGTACGGCTGCTGGGACGGGTGGGCGCGGACGCGGCGGTCTGGCACGAGCGGGAACTGGTCGCCCGGGGTGTGCGCCCCGTCCTGGTCGTCGACGCGGCGGCGCCGACGGGGACGGTGATCTGCCTGGTCGACACGGGCGACTCCGCCGAGCGGACGTTCCTGACGGACAGCGGGGCGTCGCTGCGGCTCGGTCCCGGTGACTGGTCGGACTCGCTGCTCGACGGCGTCGCACGGCTGCATCTGTCGGGTTACCTCCTGTTCTCGGGAACGAGCCGCGCGCTGCTGACCGTGGCACTCGCCGCGGCACGCGTGCGTGGAGTACCGGCCAGCCTGGATCCGGCGTCCGCGGGGTTCCTGACGGAGCTGGGCGTCGACCGTTTCCTGGACCTGGTCGACGGGGTGGACGTCCTGCTGCCCAGCCGGGGCGAGGCGTGTCTGCTCACCGGACTGCCCGACGCCGCGGACGCGGCGGCGAAGCTGAGCCGGCACGTCCCGCTGGTGGTCGCCAAGCAGGGCGCGGACGGGGCTCTGGTGGCCCGGTCGGGCACCGTGTGCGCGCGTGTCCCCGCCGCCCCGGCGTCGCCCCGGGACAGTACGGGCGCCGGCGACGCCTTCACCGGCGCGTTCCTCGCCGCGCTGATCGCGGGCGCCGGGCCCGAGGCGGCGGCGGCCGAGGGGTGCAGAGCGGGAGCGAGGGCGGTCGAACGGGTGGGCGGGAGGCCCCCCACGGGCGGTCGGCTGACGGCCGACGGGTGACGGCCGGTGGGCTGACCTCCGCACGGACCAGTGTGCTGACCGCCGGAGGGCTGACCTCCGCACGGACCGCGGGCTGGCGGCACGCTCCTCGGGCCCTCGCGACCGGCCGTGCGCCACGCCGCTGCGCCCGCCGCCCCCACGCCGCGATCGTCGGAGGCCCCTCCGCACCCTCTGCTTGACGACCCCGGCCTCGGTCGGCTCGCCGCGGGCCTGCCGGACCGTCGCGGACTCCAGGGCGACGCGGGCGGGTCAGGCGGGTCGGACGACCGGGAAGCAGGCACCGCCGTGCGGCCAGCCCGGATCTGGTCTGCGCTCCGGTGCGACCGGCTCCGGGGACCGACGGAATGCGAGGCCGCGCCCGGGTGCGAACGCTCTGTCCACAGGCGGGAACAAAGTGGAACGCTCTGTTCCCACAGGCACGTTCACCGATCGGGCCGACCTGGCAGACTGACACACCGTTGCGCGGGAAGCACGGCGCGAGGGGACCCACGCGAGGAGATCCGGATGTCGATGGCAGGGAACCTACGGAAGGTCACGAGTCTGGGCACGGTGGGCGGCCTCCGCAAGGTGGCGCGGCTGGCCCGGCGACGCCCGCGGGTGGACCTGAGCCACCCGGCCCGCTCTCCCCTGGGTTCCTCGGTGGTGAACTGCGTGACCTACCGGGACGGGGTCCGCACCCCCGACGGGGGCGATCCGGTCGTCGCCGTGGAGCGGATGCGGGGGCACGGAGCCGGTTTCGTCTGGCTGGGCCTGCACGAGCCGACGGACGAGGAGTTCGCGGGTGTCGCGGACCTCTTCGACCTGCACCCGCTGGCGGTCGAGGACGCCATCGAGGCCCACCAGCGGCCGAAGGTCGAGCGGTACGGGGACACGCTCTTCGCCGTGTTCAAGACGGTCTGCTACGTGGAGCACGAGGAACTCACGGCCACGAGCGAGGTGGTGAGCACCGGCGAGATCATGGTGTTCGTCGGCCGGGACTTCGTGATCACCGTTCGGCACGGGCGGCACGGCTCGCTCGGGCCGCTGCGCGAAGGGCTGGAGGCCGATCCCGCACAGCTCGCCAAGGGGCCGTCGGCGGTGCTGCACGCGATCGCGGACCACGTGGTGGACGACTTCCTGACCGTCATCGAGGCGGTGCAGGAGGACATCGACCATGTCGAGACGGAGGTGTTCGCGGAGCACGGCGCGCGGGTCGACCCCGGGCGGATCTACCAGCTCAAGCGGGAACTCCTCGAACTGAGGCGGGCCGTGGTGCCGCTCGGCCGACCGCTGGAGGAACTGGCCACGCGACCGTTCCGAGTGGTCGAGCCGGAGATACAGGCCTACTTCCGGGATGTCGCCGACCACCTGCTCCGGGCCACGGAGCAGATCGCGGCATTCGACGAACTGCTCAACTCCATCCTCCAGGCGCATCTCGCCCGCGTGACGGTCGCGCAGAACGAGGACATGCGGAAGATCACCGCCTGGGCCGCGATCGTCGCCGTGCCCACAATGGTCTGCGGGGTGTACGGCATGAACTTCGACCACATGCCGGAGCTGCGCTGGCGGTACGGCTACGGCCTGGTCGTAGGCGTGATAGCCGTCGCCTGCCTGGCGCTGCACCGGGGCTTTCGGCGCAACGGATGGCTGTGACGACGTTCCCGCACACGTGTGCGGCGGGCGTGTCGCGTGCACCGGCCGTCCACCCGGCGTGTCAGCCGTTCCACGCGGGATGCCTCGGGTCGTCGGCGCGCACCAGGACGTCGGCGGTACCGGACGGGTCGGCCTCCTCCTCGTAGCGTTCGAAGGCGGGCAGGGTCCAGTGCTCGGTCTCGGGGGTGCGGCGGCGCAGGGCGCCGGGGCTGAGGACGAGGTGGACGCTCAGATCGAGGGGGAACCAGTGACGCAGCAGGAAGGGACCGTGCAGCAGCAGCGCGCCGCCCGGTGGCAGCTGGACGTAGGGGCTGCGGGTGGCGCGGTCGGCGGCCGGATCCCACAGGTCGGGCAGGACGCGCCCGTCGCCGTCGGGCCCGAGCGGGTCGAAGACCTCGCGCCACAGGGCGCCGGTGTCGTGCCAGCCGTTGTAGTAGGCCTCGGTGTCCTGCCGTCCGTACTCCAGGCGGAGGGAGGCGGGGCGCAGGAAGCCTTCCGTTCCCACGACGAGGGAGGGGCGGCCGCGGACGCGCAGCGCCTCGGAGACCCGCTTCGCGAGGTCGCCGGGCCGGGCGGCCGGGGCGCCGTCGAAGGCGACGCGCGGCCAGGCGCTGCCGTCGGCGGGTGCCAGGTCGAGCAGGCGCTCGGCGAGCAGGTCGCCGAGCCTGTCCCAGGTGATCGCTTCCAGTCGCACCCGTCCATGATGCGTCAGTCGCAGATCCGCCCGCGTGGACGCTCGCGTATGCGCCCGCGCCGCTCGACCATGGTCACCGTGCCCGTGCGGAGGTTGACTCGGGGTGACCGACGGCCGGTGGTGCCGAGCGGGCACCGACTCGACGGGTGGGAGCTGACACGACATGAGCGATGGACCGTACTTCGTGCTGACCGTGCTGGGTGTGCTCGGGACCGGTCTGACGGCCGGTGTCTTCTGTGCCTTCTCGACCTTCGTCATGCGGGGGCTCGCCGCGCTGCCGCCCGCCCAGGGGGTCGCCGCGATGAACGCCATCAACACGGCCGCGGTGAAGCCGCCCTTCATGCTCGTGTTCCTCGGGACGGCGGTGCTGGCAGCGGTGATCGCCGTGACGACGTTCGTGCTGTGGCCCGAGGACGCCGCGGTCGAGCTGCTGCTGGGCAGCGCGCTGTACCTGTTCGGGTCGTTCGGGGTGACCGCGGCCGCCAATGTGCCGCGCAACGCCGCACTGCTCCGGCTGGAGCCGGGCACCGCGCAGGCGGCGGTCCAATGGCCCGGTTACGTGCGCGGGTGGACGGCGTGGAACCACGTCCGTACGGGCGCGTCGGCCGCGGCGGCGGTGGCGTACGTGCTGGCCCTCGTCTGAGGGCCCGGAGCCGCGCCGGGGCTCGCGGCGGCACCGGGGGACGACGCCGGGGCGAGGGCTCGTCGGCGCCCTGCGCACGGGACCGGCGGGACGTATCGTGGGCCGCACCAGCGCCGCCCGACGGCGCACGGCCTGTCCCCGCACGCAAGGAAGACGGCCATGGCCGATCCCAAGGGTTTCCTGACCACGCCCCGCGAGGAGTGGCCCCGCAGGCCGGCCGGGGAGCGGGTCCGGGACTGGAACGAGGTGTACGTCCCGGGCGCGCTGCTGCCGATCGTCGGCGAGCAGGCCGACCGCTGCATGGACTGCGGCGTTCCCTTCTGTCACGAGGCCTGCCCGCTCGGCAATCTGATCCCGGAGTGGAACGACCTGGTCGCCCGGTCGGACTGGCGGGCGGCGAGCGACCGGCTGCACGCCACGAACAACTTCCCCGAGTTCACCGGCCGGCTGTGCCCGGCACCGTGCGAGGCGGGCTGTGTGCTCGCCATCAACCAGCCGGCCGTCACCATCAAGAACGTCGAGTGCGCGATCGCCGACAAGGCATGGGAGGAGGGCTTCACGCCGCCGCGCCCGCCGGACCGGCTGTCCGGGAGGACGGTGGCGGTGATCGGATCGGGCCCGACCGGACTCGCGGCGGCGCAGCAGCTGACCCGGGCCGGGCACACCGTCGCCGTCTACGAGCGGGAGGACCGGATCGGCGGGCTGATGCGGTACGGCATCCCCGAGTTCAAGATGGAGAAGCACCATCTGGAGCGGCGCATCGACCAGATGCGGGCCGAGGGGACGAAGTTCCGCACGTCGACGACGGTCGGGCGGGACGTGACCGCCGCCGAGCTGCGCGCCCGCTACGACGCGGTGGTGATCGCCACCGGGGCGACCGCGTGGCGCGAACTGGCCGTGCCGGGCCGGGAGCTGGCCGGTGTCCACCAGGCGATGGAGTATCTCCCGCTGGCCAACCGGGTGTGCGAGGGCGATCTGGAGAGCTCCCCGCTGTCCGCCGCCGGGAAGCACGTCGTCATCGTCGGCGGCGGCGACACGGGCGCCGACTGCCTCGGAACCGCGGTGCGGGAACGAGCCGCGTCCGTGACCCAGTTGGACATCTACGCCCAGCCGGGCACCGAGCGGGACGAGACGGCCGAGCCCTGGCCGACGTATCCGAGGCTGTACCGGCTGTCGGCCGCGCACGAGGAGGCGCGTGACCTGCGGTCCGCGCCGGCGGCGGACGCGGACGCGCGCCTGTTCGCCGCGTCCACCCTCCGCTTCACCGGTGACGCGGAGGGGCACGTCCGATCCCTGCACCTGGTCGGGGTGGACTCCGGACGCCGACCGCTGCCCGGCACCGAACGGTCGCTCCCCGCCGACCTGATTCTCCTCGCCCTCGGGTTCTCCGGGCCCGACCGGGAGGACGGGCTCGTCGAGGGGCTGGGACTGACACTGGATCCCCGTGGCACGATCGCCCGCGACCAGGGCTTCGCGACCAACGTGCCGGGGGTCTTCGCGGCCGGAGACGCCGCACGCGGGCAGTCACTGATCGTGTGGGCGATCGCCGAGGGGCGTGCGGTGGCGGCGGCCGTCGACCGCCACCTGTCGGGCGGCAGCACACGGCTGCCGGCGCCGGTGGGCCCGTACGACCGGCCGATGACCGCCTGACCCCACGGGCCCACCGGCCGACGACCGCCCGAACCCACGGGCCCGCGGGCCCACCGGCCGACGACCGCCTGAACGCACCCGCGGCCGCCCGTTCCCGCCCGTCCCGCGTGCTCTTCCGCCACCGGCCCGCGGATCAGGGCTTGCGGGCCACCGCCCCGTACCCGGGGATGACCCCGTCCTCCTGCCCGGCGACCGGCTCGCCCAGCTCCGGGTGCCACAGGTGGGGCACCGCGACGCCGGGCTCGACCAGCTCGAGGCCCTCGAAGAAGCGGGCGAACTCCTCGCGTGAGCGCAGGGCCAGGGTCACACCGGCGGCCCTGAGCTTCTCGGTGGCCGCCCGCGACTCGTCGGGGGTGAAGTCGGCCGTCGCGTGGGTCATCACGAGGTGGCTGCCGGAGGGCAGGGCGGACAGCAGCCGACGGACCAGGTCGTGCGCACCGTCCTCGTCGGAGACGAAGTGCAGCAGCGCGACCAGGGACAGCGCGACGGGCAGGTCGAAGTCCAGGACCTTCCTGGCGCCGTCCAGGACGGTGTCAGGATCCCGCACGTCGGCCTGGAGGTACTCGGTCGCCCCCTCGGGCGTGCCGCGCAGCAGGGCCGCCGCGTGGGCGAGCACGATGGGGTCGTTGTCGCAGTAGACGACGCGGGCGTCGGGCGCCACCTCCTGGGCGACCTGGTGGAGGTTGGGCTCGGTCGGGATGCCGGTGCCGACGTCCAGGAACTGCCGTATGCCGTGACCCGCCAGCCATCGGGTGGCCCGCTGCATGAAGGCGCGGTTGACCCGCGCCATCACCGGCACCCTCGGGTCGAGGGTGAGCATCTGCCGGCCCATCGCCTCGTCGACCGGGTAGTTGTCCTTTCCGCCGAGATACCAGTCGTACATCCGCGCGGGGTGCGGCTTGCTCGTGTCGATCTCCGTGCGGTCCTGCCCGGTCATGACGCGCTCCCAGATGTCGAGTTCTCGTCGCGGTGGGTGATCATCTCAGTGCCAAACAGCTTAGAAACAACAATCAACAGGTCACGTGCTTCAGGACAGCAGGAAGTCCGCCTCTCCCGCCTTCGCTCCCTCGATGAAGGCCGTCATCTCGGCGGAGGTGTAGATCAGCGCGGGCCCGTCGGGGTCGGTGGACTGCCGCACCGCGATCCTGCCGTCGGCGAGCTTCATCGCCTCCAGGCAGTTGCCCCCGTTGCCGCCGCTCCACGGCTTGTGCCAGCCCTCGCTGCCCAGCTCACGGGCGGGCATGCCGTTGTAGATCCGCTCCCCGCGGGTCCGCGGCGAGCGCTGGGGCTTGATGCGATTCATTCACAACTCCTTGCGGAGATCCCGGAGGATCTCCTTCGTGCGATGTGCCGTGGCGGCCTGCGCCGCCATGCGGTCCATGACCTCGAGATGGGTCGCCACCTCGGCGCGGGCGTCGAGGTAGACGGCTCCGGTCAGGTACTCGCTGTAGACCATGTCCGGAAGCTCCGGCATGGCGAATCGGAACAGCACGAAGGGCCCGTACGTACCCGGGTGCGGCCCGTTGGAGAACGGGGCGACCTGCAGTGTCACGTTGGGCAGCTCCGTGGCCTCGAGCAGTCTGTCGATCTGGGCGCGCATCACCTCCGGGCCTCCGACGGGGCGGCGCAGCGCGGTCTCCTCCATCACGACCCACAGCCTGGGCGCGTCCTCGCGGGTGAGCAGCTCCTGGCGTTGCATGCGCAGGGCGACGTGGCGCTCGATGTCGTCGGGCCGGGTCTGCCCGATGGCGCCCGAGCGCAGCACCCCGCGGGCGTACTCCTCGGTCTGCAGCACTCCGGGGACGAAGTGGGGCTCGTAGGAGCGGATCAGGGCGGCCGCGCCCTCCAGGCTGACGTACATGGAGAACCAGCCCGGCAGGATGTCGTGGAAGCGCTGCCACCATCCCGGCTTGTTGGCGTCCTCGGCCAGCCGGACGAAGGCCTCGGCCTCCTCGTCGCCGACGCCGTAGGCCTTCAGCAGGAGCTGGAGGTACGGGATCTTGAGGGCGACCTCGGCCATCTCCATCCGGCGGACCGTGGCGGGGGCCACGCGCAGGATGCGTGCGGCTTCCTCGCGCTTGAGACCGGCTCGTTCCCTCAGATCCAGCAGGCGCCGGCCGAGGACGACCTGGCCGACCGTCGGCGCTGACCGCGGCTCGCTCACCCGCCCACCTCCTGAAGAGTCCCGAAGGGTCCTTGTGTCTTCGTGCGGACAGCCCGGCGGCGCCATTCGAAGATCCGTTCGAAAGCCTGGGAAGGGCCTTCGGTGACCCGAAGTGGCGCCGCTCGACGTGCTGTTGCGAGCAGTGTGCCACGGCCGCCCAGACCGTCACAGCGCACTCTGCATTTTTCAGAGTGACCCTTGCCAAGTGTTCGCGGCGGGGCGATAGTGGCAAGCGTGATTCCGTCCGCGCCCTTAGGAACAGACGCCGCCGCGGGCTCCCTGGGCCTCGTCGGCGCCATGGGAGCCGGCCTCGCGGGGGCCGCCGCCGAGCGCCGGTTCCGTTTCGAACTGGCCGCACACCCGGGCTCTCCCGCGCAGGCCAGACGCCTGACACGCGCCCGGCTGAACGGCTGGTCGGTGTGCGAGGACACCTGCGACACCGCCGCGCTGGTCGTCTCCGAGCTGGTGACCAACGCGATCGTGCACACCGCCAGCACCCACATCGTGTGCGAGCTGCACGACGGCGACGACGTGGTCCGCATAGCCGTACGCGACGAGGGCTGCGCCCCCGGCCAGCCCCACCCCACGGCCGATCAGCAACCCGAGGACGAGCACGGCAGAGGACTGCTCCTGGTCGACGCCCTGTGCGACGCCTGGGGCGCCCACGAGCACGGGCCCGGACTGCTGGTCTGGGCCGAACTCCCACGCCGGGCCGACGGCCCGGGCGATCCGTCCGAGCCCCGCGACGACCTGGGCTGGGGCGCCCGCCCGAAGCCCGGCCCCGCCGGCGGCAGGGACCAGGACGGCGAGGCGGAGGGACGCCTCCCGCAGGCACGCCGCGGGACGGGGAGCGCGTGGCTGTGAGGACCGCGTCCGGCAACCGATCGCTCGGCCTCGACACGCTGGTCCGCCTCCAGCGCGGGCTGCGCGCTCCCGGGGCACCCCGGCGGCTGCCCGTTCCGGAGGGCATGACGGTCCCTCTGGGCTGTGACGCGGTGGCGGCGCCCGCCCGCTTCGGGCCCCTGGTGATGCCCCGGCTGCCGCGCGTGGGGTGCGTCTACGCCGACGACGCGCACTGGTGGTGGATCGTTCCGTCCGACTCCGACTACGCCCTGGAGTGGCCCGCGCCCGCGCGCTACGCCACCGGGGCGGTGGTCCCCGACGCCCCCGGCCTTCCCTGCCTCATCCACCGCCCGGACGGCACGGTTCCCTACACCCCGCCCATCCCGCTCTACCTGGCGCTGTGCCGGCTGACGGACACGACCCCGCCCTGGTCGCGGCCGGTGAGCGCGTAGGCGCCGCCGCCTCAGGCCGCCACGTCACCGGCGGCGGCGTCGCCGCGCACGATGACCAGGAACATGTCCGTGGCGAGGTCCATGACGACCTCGGCGGGCAGGCCCTCCAGACGCCGCGCGTGCGCGAACTCCTCCGCGGGCCAGGACCCGCGCGGCCCGCCGGCGGGAAAGCGCTCGAGCACCGTTCGCCCGTTCACCCTGCACCTCCATGTAGCGCTGTACTCGTAGAGTTGAACGCCAACCATGGAGCGAACGCCTCGCGCGGTGGTGGTACTGAGACATAGTTGACACCCGTTCACCACAAAGTGTGAGCGGCGTCTCAGCCGTCCGGCCTCTTCCGCCACGGTGCGTGTCAGACCTCGTACTCGTCGTGGTACCGGATCCCCTCGCTTCCCGCAGGTGCTCCGAGAGCCGACGCGCGCCCCTCGGGCTTCTCCCACGGCTCCCGTCGGCCGAGCGCGGTCAGGTCGAGCAGGCTGGTGGTCGAGCCGAGTCCGTCGAGGCCGCGCTCGTACGTCGAGTAGGTGTGGAAGACCCGGTCGCGGTCCCGCAGGAAGCAGCTCAGCCCCGGGCGCTCGACAAGCTCGCCCTCGTGTTCGAGGGTCACCTCGAAGTCGGCGTTGAAGTCGCTGACGTACGACGAGTACCAGGGCAGGGTCCAGCCCATCCGCGCCTTGAACGGCAGGATCCTCGGATACGGCGCCCGGGACACGACCGCGAACGACGTACCGCGGGCCCTCAGGTGCGCGAGGTGCCCGATCTGGTCCAGGAACGCCGAGCAGCTGCGGCAGCCTGCCTCCCACTCGGGCGCGAACATGAAGTGGTAGACGACCAGCTGGTCGCGTCCCTCGAAGAGATCGAGCAACGTGGCCTTGCCGTCTCCGCCCTCGAACACGTACTCCCTGTCGACCTCCACCATGGGCAGCCCACGCCGCTCGGCGTTGAGCGCGTCACGCGCGCGGGTGGCCGCCTTCTCCTTGGCCAGTAAGGCCTCGCGCGCCGCGCGCCAGTCCGCGCGCGAGACGATCTCGGGAAGCGACATGGGCTCCAGCTCCTCCTGTGCACCGGGCAACGGTCCGACGGGGGTGGTGACCGGCGGGAGGAGCGGAACTCATCGCGGTTCGCCAAGATTCTTTTCCGGCAGGCGTCGGGAAGCCGCTGACCTCGGTGTTCAGGTGTCGTACTCCTGGACGCGGCGCCCGTGGGCACGGTCGGTCAGGGCCGGCAGCCGCTCCGCCAGTTCCCGTACCACCGTGGGAACGTCGAGGGTCAGCAGCTCGCGGTCCCGCATGAGGACCCGCCCGTCGACGATGGTCGTGCGCACGTCGGCGGAGCGCGCGCTGTGCACGAGGGTGGCGGCGAGATCGTGCACGGGCTGGGTGTGCGGGCCGGTGAGGTCGACGAGGACGAGGTCGGCCCGCCGCCCCGGCGCGATGCGGCCGACGGTGTCGCCGAGCCCGACCGCGCGGGCGCTCTGCAGCGTCGCGTGGTGGAGTGCCTGGCGGGAGGTCAGCCAGCGGGGATCGCCCTCGGTGGACTTCTGGACCAGGGAGGTGAGCGCCATCGACTCCCACACGTCGAGGGAGTTGTTGGAGGCGGCACCGTCCGTGGCGAGCCCCACGGGGACGCCGATGTCACGCAGGGCGCGTACCGGTGTGGTCGTGGGCCAGGCGAACTTGAGATAGCCGCGGGGTGCGGTCGCCACCGCCGTACGGCCGCCCGCGCGCGCGAGGAGCGGCAGGTCGCGTTCGACGATGCCGGTGCCGTGCGCGATGAGCAGGTCCGTGTCGAGGATGCCGGTGCGCTCCAGGACCTCGATCGGGGTGACCCCGTGCCGGGCCAGGCTGGTGTCGGTCTGGTCGCGGTTCTCCGCGGCGTGGAGGTGCACGGGCAGGTCGTGGGAGTGGGCGAGTGAGGCGGTCGCGGTGAGGTCGGCCTCGGTCACGGTGTAGGGGGCGTGCGGGGCGAGGGCGGTGGTGATGCGGCCGTCGGCGGAGTCCCGGTGCCGCAACGCGAACTCCAGTGACCTCTCCCGTGCCTCGGGGCCCTGCGAGGAGAAGTACGCCTGCCCCAGCAGCGCGCGCATCCCGCATTCGGCGACGACGGCGGCGGCGGCGTCCATGGCGAAGTAGTGGTCCGCGAAACAGGTCACGCCCGCGCGGATCATCTCGGCGCAGGCGAGCCGGGCGCCCAGTTCCACGTCGCGTTCGGTGAGGTTGGACTCGACGGGCCAGACGACGTCGTTGAACCACTCCTCGGTGGGCAGGTCCTCGGCGATGCCCCGCAGGGCGGCCATCGGCGCGTGGGTATGGCAGTTGATCAGCCCGGGGAGGGCGAGCTGACCACGGGCGTCGATGCGCTGGGCGGCGGAGAGGCCGTCGACGGCCGCGGCTGTCGTCACGGAGTCGACGACTCCGTCCCGTACGACGACGGCCGCGTCCTCCTCGAAACCGATCCGTTCCCGGTCGTCGTGCAGGAGGACGGTGCAGCCGGTGATGACGAGGTCGGCGGGGTTCTCACGGGAAGTGGGCGTCATCACGCCAACGTACGGCGCCCACGGCCGGGTCGGTCGCCTCCGGTGGGACGCTCACCCGGCAAGCGGCAGCCGGGACCGGCGCGCCCCGACGCGCCCGCGCCGCTCGCCGAGTTCGTCCCGCAGTCCGGCGAGGCGTTCGGTGTGGCGGGGCGTGAGCCGGCCGGTGTCGTCGAGGTGCACGGCGCACGCGGTGGTGGTGTCGACGAGCCGTTCGAGAACGGCTGCGAACTCGTCCGCGCCCGCGGAGTGCCGGGCGAGGGCCGGCAGCTCGGCGGCGGCGAGCGCGATGGCGGCGCGGGCCTCGGCGAGCGTGCGGTAGGCCTCGCGGCGCAGCCTCCACCGGGTGGCCCGGTCGCCGGACTCGCTCAGTACGTGGGTGAGGTAGGCGTGCGCGGCGGCGTCCGCGGCCCCGATCCGGGCACGGACCCCGCCGCCGCGCTGCCCCGGCACCGGAAGATGCCCCACGACCAGGACGATCGCGCAGGCCAGCAGCGTCTCCCCGATGCGGCTGACGGAGGCCGGCGGTTCGCCGCCGACCATGACCAGGGCGAGGACGAGGACGGTGACGACAGCGGTCTGGGCGGCGAAGTGCCGCGCGGCGACGGGCACCAGGGCGCCGCAGACGGCGACGAGCGCGACGAGCCCCTCCGGCCGGGGCAGCACGGCGGCGAGGCCGGCGAAGACAAGCGCCCCGAGGACGGTTCCGGCCGCCCGGCACAGCACCCGGGACACGAGCGGGCCGAGGTCGGGCTTGACGAGGAAGACGGCGGTGGCGGGCAGCCAGTACCAGTGCTGGTGCGATCCGTACCAGTGCCCGTGGTGCAGCACCTGGGCGACGGCGACACTGGCCCCGAAGCACAGGCCGACACGCAGCCCGTACTCCCGTCCGCCGGCGCCGAGGACGGTGCGCGCCAGGGAGCCGGGCGAGCGCCTGCGGGTGTGCAGGTCCCGTCCCCTGCCCCGGTCGAAGGCCTCGGCGGCGTGCAGGAGGGCGTCGTCCAGGGCGCGCAGGGCGGGGTCGGTGCGGCTGGGCGCGGGCAGCGGGCCGGTGTGGGTGTTGCCGCGGACGGCCGCGGCGAGGCGCCGGGGCCCCTCGGCGGCGCGCGCGGGCACGGTCTGCTCCGCCCAGGCGAGCGCGGTCGCGGCCTCGCCGAGGGGCAGCGCGGCGGCGTACTGGGCGTGCAGCCGCCGTTCGGCCGCGGACGGGGCGTGGCGCCGCAGCCGCGGTCCGGCGAGCGCGTCCTGCGCGTGGTCGAGGGCGGCGGTGAGCGCGGCCCGGCGGGCTACGGCGTGCTCCGTACCGACCGCGTCCAGGAGCGCGGCGACGGCGTCGTAGACGTCGGCGACCGCGGCCCGTTCCCCGTCGAAGCGGAAGTCGAGGCGCGAGTCGCCGGCGAGGGAGGCGGGGGTGGGCAGGACCAGCCGCAGCGCGAGCAGCCACCCGGCGCCGGCGAGGAAGGCCAGCACGCTCTGCCATCCGGGGTCGGGCAACGGCATTCCGGCGCCGACGGCGCCGGTGACCAGCAGCTGCGTGCCGGCCCCGGACGCCACGGCCCCGACGGCGCTGACGCCTCCGGCGACCAGCCCGAGCCCGGCCAGCAGCAGGGTCAGCGGCACGGCCGCGAGGTGCTGGCCGGCGTACGTCCCTACGAGCAGCCCGACCGCTCCGGCGAGTGCGGGCGCGCCGATCCGCCGCACGGAGGTGCGGCGGCTGCCCGGCCTGTCGTTGATCCCGGCCAGCATGGCGGCGATCGCGGCGACGACCCCGAGGGAGGCCCGGCCGGCGAGCACGGCGGCGAGCAGCAGCGGCCCACCGGCCAGCGCACCCCGTGTGACCGCGGCCCAGGGCACGGGCCCGCGCTGGGCCCGCAGGGCGTGGGCGAGCCAGGGCGGAAGCGTGAGGGCGACGGGGCGGACGGTGTGACGGCTGGCGCGGGACACGGGGCGCGGGCTCCTGTCGTCTCGTCGAGGGCGGGGGTGAGCCTTCGGGCGACGGTGGCCGGGCTGTGGCGGATGCGTGGTGTCGTTGTGTCTTGGCGTGGTGCTCTGCGTGGGTCCGCTGCGTGGTGGCGTGCGGCGAGTCTCCACGGTAACGCGTGGCCTGGACGGAGAGGGGACGGGCGTGTTTCGGGGATGTGACGTCCGCCCGGAACGGCGCGTTCTTTATGAACGCAATCGATCCTTGCCCACCCCTCGGGGGGTTCCTAGCCTCCCCTGACCACGTCGACCGCCGCGCCCAGGAGCGCCTCGGCGTCCGTGACCGACCGCGCCAGGTCCTCGGGCACGGGCGTCAGGCGTGCCAGCAGCCCGTCCAGCCCGGCGAGCCCGGCCCGTTCGACGATGCCCTTCTCGTTGGTGACCCACTCCCCCCGTGCGGCCAGTACCGCGTGCGCCGTCTGCGTCGTGGCGAGGGCGATCGCGCCCGCGACCTGGGTGACGGCGCCCTTGGGGGCGTGACCGGCCTTCGCGTAGGCGAGGGTGGCGGTGGCCGCGCCGTACCAGCGCTCGGGGGCGGTGCGGCGCAGGGCCTCCGGGTAGGCGGGGCGGGGCAGTTCGCCGCGCAGCACCTCGTTGATCGCGAGCTCCGCGACCACCAGGTACGTCGGGATGCCCGCCAGGTGGAACATCAGCGGCTCCACGTCGAAGCGGCCCGCCTCCGCCTCCGCCACCTCGTGCTCGACCACGTCCAGATCGCGGTAGTGCACGTCGACCCGGCGCTCGTCGATCGTCAGCCAGGCGCCCCCGTTGAAGACACCGCCGCCCCACTCGCCGAGCTCGGAGACCTCCCCCGGCCAGCCGAGGGACCGCAGGCCGGCCGGGTCGAAGGCGCCCCGGTAGTAGATCGCCAGGTCCCAGTCGCTGTCCGGCCCGTGGGTGCCCTGGGCCCGGGAGCCGCCCAGGGTGACCGCCCGGACGGTGGGCAGGGCGGCGAGCCGGTCGGCGGTCGTGTCGAGGAAGGCCTGGTCCGTGAGCGAGGGCACTGCTTCGGTCTCCTGACGGGTAGGGGTGGCGGACGGTTGCCGGAAGCCTAGGCGGCCGGTCCGCGGGCCGCGAGGGAAATTCGGATGCGGGGGCAGACCGGAGAACGGACGATCGGCAGGTTGTCCGTTCTCGCACCAGGAGTCCACGTGATCCAGCGCGTCACCGTACCCGGTCTGTTCCCGCCGCCCGTCTACTCCCACGCCTCCGTCGTCGAGGCCGGTACCAGGCTCGCCTTCCTGGCCGGGTCCGTCCCGCTCGACTCGGAGGGAAAGCTGGTCGGTGAGGGTGATCCGGTCCGTCAGGCCGAGCAGGTGATCGCGAACCTCACCGAGCAGTTGCGCGCCGTCGGCAGCGGGCTGGGGGACGTCCTGTCGACCGATGTGTACGTCGTGAGCGCCGAGACCGCCACGCTGTCCGCCGTCTGGGACGTCGTCGAGGCGTCCGGGCTCAGTACCGGCCCGCATTCCTCGACGCTGCTCGGCGTGAGCTGCCTCGGGTATCCGGGGCAGCTGGTGGAGATCACGGCGACGGCTGTCGTGCCGGACGGGGCGCCCGCCGACGGGGCGCCGGAGGCGGGTGCGTGAGCGGGCCGGACACCGCATCGGTTCTGCTGCGGCGCGCGACGGCCGCGGACGCCCGGGCGGCGGCCGACGTCTGGCTGCGTTCCTTCGCCGCCGCGCTGCCCACGGTCGTCAGGCCCCACGCCGACGACGCGGTGCGGGACCATTTCCGCCAGGTGGTCGTGCCCCTGCGGGAGACGTGGGTGGCGGAGACGGCGGGTGGCGAGGTCGTCGGCGTCATGGTGCTGGAGGGCGAGGAGCTGTCCCAGCTGTACCTCGCCCCCGGATGGCGTGGGCGCGGGATCGGTGACCGGTTCGTCGCACTGGCCAAGGAGCACCGCGCCGACGGGCTCTCGCTGTGGACCTTCCAGGTCAACGCGCCCGCGCGCCGCTTCTACGAGCGGCACGGCTTCACGGCCGTGGAGTGGACGGACGGCGCCCGGAACGAGGAGCGGGAGCCGGACGTGCGGTACGTGTGGCGGCCGTAGGGCACGAGGCGCGGGTTCGGCCGCGGGGCAGGGGCTCGGGCGTGAAGCGAGCCCCTGCCCCGCACGGCGATCAGGCGTCGGCGCGCGCGTACCTGTCCGTCGCCGCCACCAGTGCGTCGTCCCCGGCCGCTCCGGCGTCGTGCCCGGCCTCGTCCACGACCACCAGCTCGCTGCCGGGCCAGGCCTGGTGGAGCCGCCAGACGATGCCGAGGAGGTTGCCGAAGTCGAGGCTGCCCTGCACCAGGGTGCCGGGGATGCCCTTGAGCAGGTGCGCGTCCCTGAGGACCACGCCCTCGTCGTTGCCGTCGCCGAGGAAGTGGCCGTTGCCCCAGTAGTGCGTGACGGTGCGCGCGAACCCCATGCGGAACTCCGGGTCCTCGAACCGCGCGACCGAGCCCGGCGGCGCGGGGATCATCGCCGTCTCCCAGTCGGTCCAGGCGCGCGCGGCCCGCTCCCTGACTTTCGCGTCCGGCGACTCCAGCAGCCGGTTGTACCCGGCGGCCGGATTGCCGTCGCGTTCGTCCGGGGGCAGCTCGGCCAGGAACCGCTCGAAGGCCTCGGGGAAGATCTTTCCCAGCCCGCGGGTCATGAGGGCGACCTCGGCGTCGGAGCCGGTCGCGACCCCGGTCAGCACCAGCTCGGACACCACCCCGGGGTGGGTCTGCGCGTACCGCAGGCCCAGGACCGAACCCCACGACACGCCCCACACCAGCCACCGCTCGATGCCGAGGTGGGCGCGCAGCCGCTCCAGGTCCGCCATGAGGTGACCGGTCGTGTTGACGCTCATGTCGGTGTCGTGGTCGCTCGCGCGGGGCAGCGACCGGCCGGCGCCGCGCTGGTCGAGCAGCACGATCCGGTACGCGGCCGGGTCGAAGTACCGCCTGTGGTTCGGGCTCACCCGGGAGCCCGGCCCACCGTGCAGCACCAGCGCCGGCTTGCCGTGCGGGTTTCCGCAGGTCTCCCAGTAGACGCGGTTGCCGTCACCGACGTCGAGCATGCCGTGGTCGTACGGTTCGATCTCCGGATACAGGCCCATCGGGACACCGTAGTCCCATCGGCTCGGTGCGCTCCTCCCTTTTACCGGACGGTCAGCCCCGCCGTCTCCGCCGCCGTGCGCAGCACGTCCCGGAGCATCTCGGGAGTGAGCCGGCCGGTGAACGTGTTGCGCTGGCTGACGTGGAAGCAGCCGAAGAGATGCAGACCGGACTGGTCGGGAGCCTCCAGCGTGACGCGCCCGCCGTGCGCGAAGGCGGGCCGGGGCCGGGGCACGGTCCAGCCCGCCGCGGCGAACGCGGGCAGCGCGGCCTGCCAGCCGAAGCCCCCCAGAACGATCACGGCGCGGAGCGTCGGCCGCAGCAGGCCCAGCTCCTGGACCAGCCAGGGCCGGCAGGTGTCGCGCTCGGCGGGGGTGGGCTTGTTGGCGGGCGGGGCGCAGTGCACCGGCGAGGTGACGCGCACGCCGTACAGCTCCAGGCCGTCGTCGGCGGAGACCGCGGTGGGCTGCGACGCGAGGCCCACGTCGTACAGCGCCTGGTACAGCACGTCTCCGGAGCGGTCACCGGTGAACATCCGGCCGGTGCGGTTGCCGCCGTGGGCCGCGGGGGCGAGCCCGACGATCAGCAGACGTGCGTCCGGCGGTCCGAAGCCCGGCACCGGCCGGCCCCAGTACGTCCAGTCGGCGAACGCCGCCCGTTTCGTCCGGGCCACCTCCTCCCGCCAGTCGACCAGCCGAGGACAGGCCCGGCATCCCGCGATGCGCTCGTCGAGTACGGAGAGGCCGCCGGTGTCCATGCCTCCACCGTAGGACGACCCCGGGTGCGCCAGGGAACGGGGGCAGAGGACGCGGGAAGGGAACGCGCGGCCGCCGAACCCTCCGGCCAGGCTCCTGGCCTCCCTCCTCTCCGGGACGGGCCTGCGGACATTGCGGCTCCTCTCCGCGGGCCGGGCGGTTAAGGTCGAACCATGGCTTCCGAGCATGACGAGGGCAGAAACGGCGTGGTGGCCGCCTCACCGGACGGCGCCGCTGCCGACTCCCAGGCCCCGGACCCGAGGACCGCCGCCGCGATCGCCGCCGCCGACGCGGCCGGGCCCCAAAGCGGTGAGAGCGTCCGTGTCGACAGCTGGATCTGGGCCGTCCGCCTCATCAAGACCCGCTCCCTCGGCGCGGCCGCCTGCCGAGGCGGCCATGTGCGGGTGAACGGCGAGCGCGTGAAGCCCGCGTACTCCCTGCGCGTCGGCGACGAGGTACGCCTCCGGCACGAGGGCAGGGAACGGGTCGTCGTCGTGAAACGCCTGATCCGCAAGCGCGTCGGTGCCCCGATCGCCGCCCAGTGCTACCTCGACAACTCCCCGCCGCCCCCGCCTCGCGAGGCCGTCGCCCCGGCCGGCATCCGCGACCGCGGCGCCGGGCGCCCGACCAAGCGCGACCGCCGCGAGCTGGAACGCCTGCGCGGACTGGAGGGTCTGAGCCGTTCCCGGCAGGACGCCGAGACCAGACCCTGACACCAGAGACCGCTCCACCTGGCCGGGCGGGCCGGGCTCGGACCCGTCGGAGCGGTTCCTCGCGTTGTGCCCCGGCGGGCCCAAGGCGATGAGCAGGAGCGGCACCCTCATGACGGGCGGCGACAGCGCTGAGCGCGCTGCTGATGGGTCCGTGTCGCTGTCGCTGTCTGGGAGGGTGGGTCGTCCGTCGGCCCGGAGCAGCTCCTCGCGGGACCCTCCGGAGCCGCCGGAGAACGCCCGGCCAGGCCCTCTAGGCCACCGGTATCGCTCTCACCCACGTCCCGTCGTCGGTCAGATACCGGTCGACCCGCAGCCCCGCTTCCGCGAGTGCCCCCTCGAACTGCTCCTTGGTCAGCGGCCGGGCCCGGAAGGTCTGTGTCCAGACGGCGTCCGGGAACTCGTATTCCGCGCGTACCGAGTTGACGCCGTCCCCGAGGGGCTCCACCGACACGATCCGCACGGTGAAGCCGCTGGCGTCGACCCGCTCACGCGGCACGTTCGTGTGGTAGTCCTCGCCCTCCCGCTGGATCAGTACACAGCCGTCCGCCGCGACGTGCCGGGCGCAGGTGTTCAGCAGCCCCCGTCTCACCTCGACGTCCCCGGTGTGCACGAGGAAGGACGCCAGCACCACCACGTCGTACCTCTCGCCCAGGTCGAGGTCCTCGATCGGGCTGCGTATCGTCCGTGCCCCGCGCACGTGCTCCAGCATCTCGGCGGACTCGTCCACCGCGGTGACGGTGAATCCTCGCTCCAGCAGCGGGTGCGTCATGCGCCCCACGCCACTGCCCAGCTCCAGGATGCGCGCGCCCTCGGGCGCGGCAGCGGCGACGATGTCCGGCTCGGCTCCGGCGGGCAGCCGCGAGTAGAGCTCGACCGCGCAGCCGTCCGGGGTGATGGCTCCGGGTCCCGTCCCCCGGTGTCCCTCTCGCATTTTCAGCTCCATGCCCGTCCAACGGGCCGCCCCCGCACGCCCGTTCCCATCAGGCTCTGGTTCACCCGTCCGAGTGACCAACCGGCCGGTGGCACGGCTCGTTTCCCCCTCGCTGTACGGCGGAGTACGTTTTCCACAGGAGTGGTGATCCGATGCGTACGGGCAGTGAACCGGCCACCGCGCGCAGTGCCCTGCGGGCGCGTTTCTGGCTGAGCCTGTGGGGGCTGGTCTGGGCGATCTTCGGGACGGCGGCCTTCGCGCTCACCGGGCGGCCCGGCTGGGCGGCCGCGTGCGCAGTGCTGTGGCTCGTCGCCACGGTCGATCTGGCCGTGGTCCTCCGGCGCCTCCGCCAGGGCCCGCACTACCAGCCCGGCCGGAGCATCCCGCCGTACCGGCCGCCGACGGCGTGAACCCCGGGCCGCGCGCCTGCCCAGCGTCGGCTCCCGCCGCGGCGATCAGGAGTCGAACCGCGCCTGCTGCAGGTACTCCGGGTTCGGGTCCAGAGCCGCCGCCAGTCGGAAATGACGCCGGGCCTGGTCGGTGCACCCGCGGCGCTCATACGTACGCGCGAGTGCGAAGTGCGCGAACGCGTTGTCCGGCTCGCGCTCCAGGACGATGGTGAACTCCAGCTCCGCCGGTCGTAGCTGAGCCGCCGCGAAGAAGGCACGGGCGCGCAGCAGTCGCGCGGCGGTGTTCTCCGGGTGCGCGGCTATGACGCCGTCGAGGAGCTTCACCGCGCCCCGCGGATCCCGCGCCGCGAGCAGTTGCTCGGCGGCACGGAAGTCGATGACATCCGTCTCCGGAGTACGTCCGGTCGAACCGCTGGTGTCGGGCACGGCAGAGTCCTTCCCTCATTGAAAGGGATCAACGCCCGCCCGGGGGCCGCTATTCCTGGGCCGGCCGGGGCGCACGGCGCGACGGGCGCGCTCAGCGCGGCGCGTGCGCTCTGCGGGTCAGCTCGGCCCACACCTCCTCGACCCGGCGCCGCAACTCGTCCAGCGGTACGTCGTTGTCGATGACCACGTCCGCGATCTCCCGGCGCTGCTCGCGCGTCGCCTGGGCGGCCATGCGCGCGCGTGCGTCCTGCTCGGTCATCCCGCGCAGCCGTACCAGCCGGTCGAGCTGGGTGGCGGGGGCGGCGTCCACGACGATCACGACGTCGTACAGCGGTGCCAGACCGTTCTCGGTGAGCAACGGGACGTCGTGGACCACGACGGCGTCCTCGGCGGCGGCCTCTTCGAGTGCACGGGACCGGGCACCGACCAAGGGGTGCACGATCGCGTTCAGCGCGGCGCGCTGCTCCGGGTCGGAGAAGACGATCGAACCGAGTTTCGGCCGGTCCAGGCTGCCGTCCTCGGTGAGGATCTCCTCGCCGAACGCCTGGACGACCGCGGCGAGCCCCGGGGTTCCGGGCTCGACGACCTCACGCGCGATCCGGTCCGCGTCGATCAGTACGGCGCCCAGCTCGACGAGCAGGCGCGACACCTCGCTCTTGCCGGCTCCGATCCCGCCGGTCAGGCCCACGGACAGCATGACCGCGCCTCCACCTCACCAATCCCCGCCAATCCCCGCAGGTGCGGGGAGAGGAGCAACTCACCGACTCCGACACCCCCGGTCGGGCCCACCGGGTCATCCCCGCCACGCGAGGACAGGTGGGGCCGCGATCGCCCGCCAGGCTACCGGATCAGCCTTCGCCCTCCCGCTCGGCGAGGAACCGTTCGAACTCGCGGCCGATCTCGTCGGCGGAGGGGATCTCGACGGGCTCGGCGAGCATGTTGCCGCGGGTCTCGGCGCCGGCGGCGGCGTCGTACTGGTGCTCCAGGCCCTGGACGAGGGCGGTGAGTTCCTCGTCGCCCTCCTGGATCTGCCGGTCGATCTCCGTCTGCGTGCGGTGGGCTTCCGTGCGCAGGGAGTGCGCGATGCCCGGCAGGACGAGGCCGGTCGCGGCGGTGATCGCCTCCAGGACGGTCAGCGCGGCGTCCGGGTACGGGGAGCGCGCGATGTAGTGCGGTACGTGCGCGGCGACGCCCAGCACCTCGTGACCGGCCTGCATGAGCCGGTACTCCACGAGCGCCTCGGCGCTGCCGGGGACCTGCGCCTCCTCGAAGGGGCTGCGGTGGCCCGGCACGAGGTCGGTGCGGGTGCCGTGCGGGGTGATGCCGACGGGGCGGGTGTGCGGGACACCCATGGGAATGCCGTGGAAGCTCACCGCCAGGCGGACGCCCAGCCGTTCCACGATCTGCCGCACGGCCGCGGCGAAGCGCTCCCACTCGACGTCCGGCTCGGGACCCGACAGCAGCAGGAAGGGCGCCCCGGTGGCGTCCTGGACGAGCCGCACCTCGATGGTCGGTTCCTCGTAGTCCGCCCAGGTGTCGCGCTTGAAGGTCAGCAGTGGCCGACGCGCCCGGTAGTCCACGAGCCGGTCGTGGTCGAAGCGGGCGACGACCTGGTGGGGCAGCGAGTCGAGCATCCGGTCGACGATCTGGTCGCCGGTCTCACCGGCGTCGATGTAGCCGTCGAAGTGGTACAGCATGACCAGTCCGGCCGACTCCTGGGCCAGTGCCACGTCGACGACGGCCAGTCCCTTCGGCTCCCATGCGTACAAGCCCTGCGGATCAAGCACAGTGACCGCTCCCCTCCTCGTGTTCCTTGGTGGACAACGCGGGTCCCGGCCCGGGCATTCCCGTCCGCGCGCCCGATCAGGCTTTCCCGGGCGGCTGGGAAAGCGCCGAGGGCCCGCACCCCGGGAAGGAGTACGGGCCCTCGGTCTCACGAGCTGTCGCTCGGTGAGGAGCTACTGCTCAGTGCGCGTTCAGCTCTGGCCGCCGGCCAGCTTCTCGCGCAGGGCGGCCAGCGCCTCGTCCGACGCCAGGGCGCCCGACTGGTCGCCACCCTCGGAGGAGTACGAACCGCCACCGGACGCGGCCGGAGCCGCACCCGCGGTGTCGCCACCCTCGGCAGCGGCCTTCTCGTCCGCCTCGCGGGACTTGATGACCTGCGCCTGGTGCTGCTCGAAGCGCTGCTGCGCCTCGGCGTACTGGGTCTCCCAGGCCTCGCGCTGCGTCTCGTAGCCCTCGAGCCAGTCGTTGGTCTCGGGGTCGAAGCCCTCGGGGTAGATGTAGTTGCCCTGGTCGTCGTAGGACGCGGCCATGCCGTACAGGGTCGGGTCGAACTCGACCGCCGACGGGTCGGCACCGAAGGCCTCGTTGGCCTGCTTCAGCGAGAGGCTGATGCGACGGCGCTCGAGGTCGATGTCGATGACCTTGACGAAGATCTCGTCGTTGACCTGGACGACCTGCTCCGGGATCTCCACGTGGCGCTCGGCCAGCTCGGAGATGTGGACCAGACCCTCGATGCCCTCGTCCACGCGGACGAACGCACCGAACGGCACCAGCTTCGTGACCTTGCCGGGCACGACCTGGCCGATCTGGTGGGTGCGGGCGAACTGCTGCCACGGGTCTTCCTGGGTCGCCTTCAGCGACAGGGAGACGCGCTCGCGGTCCATGTCGACGTCGAGGACCTCGACGGTGACCTCCTGGCCGACCTCGACGACCTCGGACGGGTGGTCGATGTGCTTCCAGGACAGCTCGGAGACGTGGACCAGACCGTCGACGCCACCCAGGTCCACGAAGGCACCGAAGTTGACGATCGAGGAGACGACGCCGGACCGCACCTGACCCTTCTGGAGGGTGGTGAGGAAGGTCTGGCGGACCTCGGACTGGGTCTGCTCCAGCCAGGCACGGCGGGACAGGACCACGTTGTTGCGGTTCTTGTCCAGCTCGATGATCTTCGCCTCGAGCTCCTTGCCCACGTAGGGCTGGAGGTCGCGGACACGGCGCATCTCGACCAGGGAGGCCGGGAGGAAGCCGCGGAGGCCGATGTCGAGGATGAGACCACCCTTGACGACCTCGATGACGGTACCGGTAACGATGCCGTCCTCTTCCTTGATCTTCTCGATGGTGCCCCAGGCGCGCTCGTACTGGGCACGCTTCTTCGAGAGGATCAGGCGGCCTTCCTTGTCCTCCTTCTGGAGGACCAGGGCCTCGATCTCGTCACCCACGGCGACGACCTCGTTGGGGTCGACGTCGTGCTTGATCGAGAGCTCGCGGCTCGGGATGACACCTTCGGTCTTGTAACCGATGTCGAGCAGGACCTCGTCCCGGTCGACCTTCACGATGACGCCGTCGACGATGTCGCCGTCGTTGAAGTACTTGATCGTCTCGTCGATCGCGGCGAGGAAGGCTTCCTCGTTACCGATGTCGTTGACCGCTACCTGCGGGGTGGTGGCGGTGGTCTCGGTGCTGCTCGTCATGTGGGAAAGGGCTCCGGTACGGACATTGAAGTCGTAGGTACTGCTTACGCCGGGAGCCCGTTTCGCTCTGCAGAAGCCGGACAGCCAAGGAAACGTCACCGAAAACCGCTGGTGACGCCTCGAGAACCGAGGGGACATACAACAGATGCGAGCGCGACCTGCTACGTCTGAGGTGCGCAGGCCCGCAGCGCAACTTGTAGCATACGGGGGCGGCCGGGCATGGTCAATGCGCGAAGCCGCACACCCGGGGCGGATCCTCGCATACCCGGCACGAAAGCCGTCTCGCGAGGCCGCGCGGACGCCCGGACGTCCCTGCGCGACACGCGGGACGGGCAGCGTGGAAGAGCCCGCAGACCAGTACGAGGGAGCAGGTCATCCAAGAGCCCGCAACGTCCGCAGCCGAGGGAGCCGAACCCGAGGCCACCCGGCGTGCCGCCGGTGTCACCGAGAGCTCCCGCGCCAACCGCGGCTGGTGGGACCGGAACGCGGACGAGTACCAGAACGAGCACGGCACCTTCCTCGGCGACGACCGCTTCGTGTGGTGTCCCGAGGGTCTGGACGAGGTGGAGGCCGAGCTGCTCGGCCCGCCGGAGGACCTGAAGGGCAAGGACGTCCTGGAGATCGGCGCCGGCGCCGCCCAGTGCTCACGCTGGCTGACCGCCCAGGGCGCCCGCCCGGTGGCCCTGGACCTCTCGCACCGCCAGCTCCAGCACGCGCTGCGCATCGGTTCCTCCTTCCCCTTGGTCTGTGCCGACGCGGCCGTGCTGCCCTTCGCGGACGGTTCCTTCGACCTGGCGTGCTCCGCCTACGGGGCACTGCCGTTCGTCGCCGACCCGCGGCTGGTGCTGCGGGAGGTGCACCGGGTACTGCGGCCCGGGGGGCGCTTCGTCTTCTCCGTCACGCACCCGCTGCGCTGGGCGTTCCCGGACGAGCCGGGACCCGAGGGGTTGTCGGTGTCGGCCTCGTACTTCGACCGTACGCCGTACGTCGAGCAGGACGACGAGGGCCGCGCGGTGTACGTCGAGCACCACAGGACGCTCGGTGACCGCGTGCGGGACGTCGTGACGTCCGGGTTCCGGCTGGTCGACCTGGTGGAGCCGGAGTGGCCCGAGTGGAACACCTCGGAGTGGGGCGGCTGGTCGCCCCTTCGGGGGCATCTGATCCCCGGGACGGCGATCTTCGTGTGCGAGCGCGACTGAGCCGCTCCCGCCCTGCACACGCGCGTGGAGGGCGGCCTCGCCGTCGTACGACACTGGGGGCGTGATCCGTTACGACGCCCTGGACGCCCTGCCCGTACGCGGTGCCCTGCCCGCCCTGCGCGACGCCCTCGAGGGGCACGGCACCGCGGTGCTGGTCGCACCGCCGGGCACCGGCAAGACGACGCTGGTGCCGCTCGCGCTGGCCGGACTGCTGGGCGAGGGTCCCGCGCGGCGCGTGGTCGTGGCCGAGCCGCGGCGGATCGCGGCGCGGGCGGCGGCCCGGCGCATGGCGTGGCTGCTGGGTGAGCGGCCCGGCGCGAGCGTCGGGTACACCGTGCGCGGTGAGCGGGTCGTCGGGCGGCACACGCGCGTGGAGGTCGTCACGACCGGTGTGCTGTTGCAGCGGCTGCAACGGGACCAGGAGCTGACGGGCGTCGACGTGGTGGTGCTCGACGAGTGCCACGAGCGGCATCTGGACGCGGACACGACGGCGGCGTTCCTGTGGGACGTGCGGCAGGCGCTGCGACCGGAGCTGCGTCTGGTGGCCGCGTCGGCGACGACCGACGCGGAGGGCTGGGCCCGGCTCCTGGGCGGGGCGCCGGTCGTCGAGGCGCAGGGCGTGTCGTACCCCGTGGAGGTGGTGTGGGCGCCGCCGGTGCGGCCGGTACGGCCGCCGCACGGCATGCGGGTGGACCCGGCGCTGCTCGCGCACGTGACGTCGGTGGTGCGGCGGGCGCTCACCGAGCGGGACGGGGACGTGCTGTGTTTCCTGCCCGGTGCCGGGGAGATCTCCCGGGTCGCCGGGCAGCTGGGGGCGCTCGGGGACGTCGACGTGCTCCAGGTGCACGGGCGGGCACCGGCGGCCGTGCAGGACGCGGTGCTCTCGCCCGGGGCGCGGCGCCGGGTGGTGCTGGCGACCTCGGTGGCGGAGTCGTCGCTGACGGTTCCGGGGGTGCGGGTGGTCGTGGACGCCGGGCTGGCGCGCGAGCCGCGGGTGGACCACGCGCGCGGGCTGAGCGCCCTGACGACGGTGCGCGCCTCGCGGGCGGCGGCCCGGCAGCGGGCGGGACGGGCCGGGCGCGAGGCGCCGGGTGCGGTGTACCGCTGCTGGGCCGAGGCGGAGGACGCCAGGCTGCCGCGGTTCCCGGCGCCGGAGATCAAGGTGGCCGACCTGACCGCGTTCGCGCTGCAGGCGGCCTGCTGGGGCGACCCGGACGCGTCCGGGCTGGCGCTGCTCGATCCGCCGCCGGGCGGGGCGATGGCGGCGGCCCGGTCGGTGCTGACGGCTGTGGGCGCGGTGGACACCGCCGGACGGGCCACCGAACGGGGCGTACGGCTGGCACGCCTGGGCCTGCATCCCCGGCTGGGGCGGGCGTTGCTCGACGCGGGGGGCTCGGACGTGGAGGTGCCGGGGGCCGGGGTGTCCGGGGCGTCCGGTGCGGGTGGGCCGGCTGGGGTGGCCGAGGTGGTCGCTCTGCTCAGTGAGGAGCCGCCGCGGGAGTACGGGGACGACCTGGTGTCCGCCCTGCGGGCCGCCCGGCGCGGGGGCGACGCCTACGGGGCGCGGTGGCGGGCCGAGGCGCGGCGGCTGCGGGCCACCGTGCGAGAGGGTGACGGCCGACGGGAGCAGGGTGTCACCGAGGACGGTCTCGCCGGGCTGGTGGCCGCCCTCGCCTTTCCCGAGCGGGTGGCCAAGAAGGACGGCGGTTCGTATCTCATGGTCTCCGGCACCCGGGCGGAGCTGCCGGAGGCGTCGGCGCTGCGCGGGGCGCCCTGGATCGCCGTCGCCGTGGCCGACCGACCCGTGGGCAAGGGGCACGCGCGCGTGCAGATGGGGGCGGTCGTCGACGAGGCGACGGCGCGGCGGGCGGCGGGCGCGCTGCTGACGGAGCGGGAGGAGGTGCGCTGGGCCGGCGGTGACGTCGTGGCCCGGCGCGTCGAACGGCTCGGCGCCGTGGAACTGGCGGTCCGGCCGCTCAGGGACGCCGACCCGGGTCTCGTACGGGGCGCGCTGCTGGAGGGGCTGCGGCAGGAGGGTTTCGGGCTGCTGCGCTGGTCGGCCGACGCGGAGGTGCTGCGCAAGCGGCTCGCCTTTCTGCGGCGGCATCTGGGCGAGCCCTGGCCGGACGTGTGCGACGACGCGCTCCACGCGCGCGTGGACGAGTGGCTGGAGCCCGAGCTGGGCCGGGCGCGGCGGCGGGCCGACCTGGCGCGGATCGACGCCGGGCAGGCGCTGGCACGACTGCTGCCCTGGGCCTCCGGGGAGGCGGCGCGGCTCGACGAACTCGCCCCGGAGCGGATCGTCGTACCCAGTGGGTCCAGGATCCGGATCGACTACGGCGACCCCGGGCAGCCGGTCCTCGCGGTGAAGTTGCAGGAGATGTTCGGGCTCCAGCGCTCCCCCGAGATCGCCGGCGTTCCGCTTCTCGTTCACCTCCTCTCCCCCGCCGGCCGCCCGGCCGCGGTCACTGCCGACCTGGCCTCCTTCTGGAAGGACGGCTACAAGGGCGTACGGGCGGAGCTGCGCGGCCGGTACCCGAAGCATCCGTGGCCCGAGGACCCGGCCACGGCGGAGCCGACGCGGCACACCAAGGCCCGGCTCGGGGCGTGACGCGGGAGCGACCGAGGGGGCCGCCCCGCAGCCGCAGCTGGGGGGCGGCCCCCTCGGTCGCTCGTGCCGGAGTCGGGGCTACGCCTCGGGCCCGGTCGAGGGCACCGTGGACGGGTCGGGCGAGCCCTCGGGTGAGGTGCCGGGCGACGGCTCCGCCGCGGCCACCTTCAGAGGGACGTCGAGCGTGGCGCCGCCCGCCGTGGTGAGGCGGAGCACGAACGTGCCGGTGGTGTCGTCCGCGTACAGCTCGGGCAGCGTCAGCAGGCCCTTGGCGTCGGTCTTCAGGCCGGTCAGGGTGCGGACGGCCTTGCCGTCGGCGTCCTTGAAGTAGGGGCCCTTGTCGTTCTCGGCCGGGTCGGACGCCGACCTGACGAGGGTGGCGGTGACGGCGACCTTGTCCGCGACCGCTCCCTTGTGCGTGGCCTTCACCTCGACCCGGTCGGCGAACTCTCCGCCCGGGGTGCAGGTCAGGTCGGTCGCACCAGTGCGGGTGAGGGCGTCGGCGACGCGCTCGGTGACGGTGGCCTTGTAGTCGAGGGCGGCGACGGGGCGGCCGATGACCGTGGCACGCACGGTGAAGGCACCGGTCTTCTCGCCCGCCACCAGCGCGGGCGCGGTGGCCACACCGGAGGCGTTGGTGGTGACCGCGGCGACCTTCTCGCCGCCGGTGAAGGTGGCGTCCGTGTCGCCCACGACGGTGAAGCGGATCCGCACCTTGGCGACGGCCTTTCCGGCCTTGGTCTCGGCGCGGGCGCCGATCCTCTTGGCGAACGTGTCACCCGCGGTCGCGGTGAGCCCCGTGGTGCCGGCGTTCTCCAGGTGGTGCACCGTGTCCGTGGGGGTCTCGGTCGTGGGCGGCGGCAGGGTGGGCTTCGGGGAGCCGGGGGCGGTGGGCTTGTCCGGGGCGCTGGGCCTGCCGGGGGCGGTGGGCTTGCCGGGCGTGGTCGGCTTGCCCGGGTCCGGCTTCGTGCCGGGGGCGTGGGGCTTGGGCGACTGACCGGGCTTGCGGGTGCCCGGGGACGACGGGCCGGGGCCGCTCCCGCCGGTGCCGCTGTCGCTGCGGCCCACGGGCAGGGTGCCGGTGCCGTCCGGGATCTCGTGGGTGCCCCTGCGGTAGTGCTCCAGCCACGACAGGACCGTCGCCAGGTAGTCCGTCGAGTTGTTGTAACTCAGGATCGCCTTCCTGAGGTCCGCGTCGGTGGACAGGTCCCAGTCGAAGCGGCACAGGTAGTGGCCGGCGGCGAGCGCGGCGTCGTAGACGTTGTTGGGGTCTTCCTCGCCGTCGCCGTTGCCGTCACGGCCCGCCCATGCCCAGGTGGACGGAATGAACTGCATGGGGCCCACGGCGTTGTCGTAGTTGCTGTTGCCGTCGTAGACGCCGTTGTCGGTGTCCTTGATGAGCGCGAAGCCGTTGCCGTCGAGCTGTGGGCCGATGATCCGGCCGATGGTGGTGCCGTTGGCGTCGACGCGGCCGCCACGGGCCTGTCCCGACTCCACCTTGCCGATGGCGGCGAGGAGTTGCCACGGCAGGTTGCAGCCGGGCTTGGACTGGCGCAGGGCCGACTCGGCCTTCTTGTAGGCGTCGAGGACGGTCGCGGGGATGCCGGCCTCGGACGCGCCCCGGGAGGCGGGGGTACCGATGGTCGGCGCGGGGTTCGGGCTGTTGAGCGGCGGCAGGTCCGTGTAGTACGGCGAGTTGCCGGTGGCGCTCTCCTCGGCGGGCGTGTCGGACGTCGGCACGTTGTCGGCGGCGGTCTGTCTGCCGTTCGCGTCCGCCGTGACCTCGGGAGCCTGGGACGCGGACAGGGCCGCGACCGCGACCGCAGCCACGGTGGTGGTGACCGCCCCCTTGCGGAACCTCCTGCCGAATTGCGCCGCCATAGAGTGAACCCCTCCCCGCGGACGCCCGCGCGTCCGTCTCCGTCTGTCCTCGGCTGTGTCTCGCTCGTTGAACCCGCCCTGTTGTGACGACCGGCTCGCCCCGAGGGTTGCACCACGACTCACCCCGGGCGAGGTTCGTCTGTTCGACCAGTACGGTGCCGCAGGTGACCCTACGACAACATGCTTTGCGCGGGCACCCGTTCGTGCCCGATATTCACCACTTGGCCATATGAGGAGTTCCTTTGCCGTTCACCCTGAGTCATGCGGCCGCCGTGCTGCCCGCCGTGCGGGGCGACGGGACCGGCCGGGGACGGCTGGTCCCCGCCGTGCTGGTGGCGGGCTCCTTCTCGCCCGACTTGACCTATTACGCGGCGAGTTTCCTGACCGGGGCGATGGAGTTCGGAGACGTCACGCACTCCTTCCCGGGCGTGTTCACCGTCGATGTGGTCATCGCCTGGGCGCTGGTGGGGCTGTGGCTCCTGGTCCGTGAGCCTCTGGTGGCCCTGCTGCCCCGGGCCCGGCAGGGGCGCGCCGCCGCCCTGCTGCGCTGCGGGGTCCCCCGCGCGCGCGTACGGCCGTCGTCGGTGGCGTGGTGGTACGTGTCGGCGGTGCTGGGCGCGCTGACGCACGTGGTGTGGGACGCGTTCACGCACCTCGACCGCTGGGGAATGCGGGTGTTTCCCGTCCTGGGCCGGGAGATCGCGGGTTCGCCGCTCTACTGGTACCTCCAGTACGTCGGTTCCGCGGTGGCCGCGGTCGTGATCGCCGTGTTCCTGGCGCGCGCGCTGCGCCGGGTGCCCCGGGCAGAGCCGCTGGGCGTGCCGGTCCTCTCGGTACGGGACCGGTGGTGGGCCGGGGCGGTCCTCGGCAGCTGCGCGGCGGCCGGGGCGGTGCGGCGGGCGACGCGGTGGTGGGACTACTGGGGGGACGTGGCGAAGCCCTGGGAGCTGATCCCGACGGTGTGCTTCGGCGCGGGCGCGGGGCTCGTCCCTGCGCTGTTCGTGTACGCCCTGGGGGTCAGGGTGTGGCGTCCGGTCCCTGCCCCCACGAGCCTGCCGGGGGACGTCGGTGAGGAGCCGGTCCGCCGGGTCGTGCACTGAGGGGGTCGGCGCTCGCGACGAACACGGTCACGGTGTGGGCGGGCCGTGTCCGCGGCAGGAGGGTGAGTGCGAGGGCCAGGTAGCCGCGGGCCAGGTCGGCCCACAGGGCCCAGGCGGGCGTCTCCCGTGGGGTCGCGGTGGCCTGGCCCCGGTGGGCGAGCCCGCGGCGGAGGTCTGCGGCGGTGCGGCGCAGGGCCGTCGCGAGGGTGGTGGGGGTGCGGCCGGTACTCGCGCCCGGTGCGACGGCGGGGACCGGCAGGAGGGGCACGCGGGCGGGTCCGTCCGTGCTTGCCCGTGCCGGGGTCGTCCGGTGATGGAGCATGCGTATACCCATGCCCGCATCCTCACGGGAGAGGGGGGCGGGGGCGTGTTCGCGGGGGCCACCTGAGTGACGGGCCCGGCGGGGCGGGGCGCCGGTACCGGGGTGGCGGCCCGTGCCCCGGCGCGGCGGGGCTCTCGGCGTCTCCCGGCCCGCACGGACGGGAGCGGGGCGCGAGCCCGGCACCTCCCCCGGCCGCGCAGCCCCCGCGGGACGAGAGGTGCGCGCAGGCACCCCCGCGCGGTGCCGTGACCGGCCCCGGACCGGTGTTCACGGCGCCTCGGCCCGCACCGGCGGGAGCAGGGCACGGGACCAGCCTTCGCTCCCCGGTGAACCGGCCCGGCGACAGCGCCGACGCGCCCGCGGGCCCCACGAGTACCGCCGCAGGCCACAGACTCGACGCGAGCCGGGCAACACGCGCCGCTCACCCACCCCGCACCGCCGCTCGCCGGAGGCTAGTGCGCTGCCGACTCCCAGTCCGGGCCCGCGCCCACCGAGACGCCCAGGGGGACCCTGAGCCGGACGGCGCCCGCCATTTCGCGGCGGACGAGTTCCTCCGCCGCCGCACGCTCACCGGGGGCGATCTCCAGGACGATTTCGTCGTGGACCTGGAGCAGCATGCGGGACTCGAGGCCGGCCTCGCGCAGCGCCTTGTCCACATTGAGCATGGCGATCTTGACGATGTCGGCCGCCGTGCCCTGGATCGGCGCGTTCAGGGCCATGCGCTCGGCCGCCTCGCGGCGCTGGCGGTTGTCGCTGTTGAGGTCGGGCAGGTAGCGGCGGCGACCGAAGAGCGTCGCCGTGTAACCCGTCGCCCGTGCCTCGTCGACGACCCGGCGCAGATAGTCCCGGACCCCGCCGAACCGCTCGAAGTAGGCGTCCATCAGCCCGCGGGCCTCCGCCGCCTCGATGTTGAGCTGCTGGGAGAGACCGAAGGCCGACAGGCCGTACGCCAGACCGTAGGACATGGCCTTGATCTTGCGGCGCATCTCCGCGTCGACCGCGGACTGCTCGACGGAGAACACCTGCGCGGCGGCGGTGGTGTGCAGGTCCTCGCCGGACGTGAACGCCTCGATCAGGCCCGCGTCCTCGGAGAGGTGGGCCATCACGCGCAGCTCGATCTGGCTGTAGTCCGCCGTCATCAGGGACTCGAAGCCCTCCCCGACGACGAACCCGCGGCGGATCGCGCGGCCCTCGTCGGTGCGGACCGGGATGTTCTGCAGGTTCGGGTCCGTGGAGGAGAGGCGGCCGGTCGCGGCGACCGTCTGGTTGAACGTGGTGTGGATACGGCCGTCTGCGGCGATCGTCTTGATCAGGCCCTCCACCGTCACGCGCAGTTTGGCCTGCTCACGGTGGCGGAGCATGATGACCGGCAGTTCGTTGTCGGTCTGGGCCGCCAGCCAGGCCAGGGCGTCGGCGTCGGTGGTGTATCCGGTCTTGGTCTTCTTGGTCTTCGGCAGGTTCAGCTCGCCGAAGAGGACTTCCTGGAGCTGCTTGGGCGAGCCCAGGTTGAACTCGCGCCCGGCCGCCGCGTGCGCCTCCTTCACCGCCTGCTGCACGGCGCCCGCGAACATCTGCTCCATGGCCTGGAGGTGCTCCCGGTCGGCCGCGATGCCGTGCCGCTCCATGCGGGCCAGCAGCGCGGACGTGGGCAGCTCCACGTCACGCAGCAGGTCCGCGGCGCCCACGTCCGCCAGGCGGCCCTCGAAGGCCTCGCCCAGGTCGAGGATCGCGCGGGCCTGCACCATCAGCGCCTCGGCCTCGGCACCGTCGTCCGCGCCGAAGGCCAGCTGCCCGTCGGCCGCGGCGGCGGGGGCCAGCTCGCGGTGCAGGTACTCCAGGGAGAGCGCGTCCAGGTCGAAGGAACGGCGGCCCGGCTTGACCAGGTAGGCGGCGAGTGCGGTGTCCATGCCGACGCCGGCGATGCTCCAGCCGTGCTCGGCGAAGACACGCATCGCGCCCTTGGCGTTGTGGAGGACCTTCGGCCGGTCCGCGTCGGACAGCCAGGCTGTGAACGCCGTCTCGTCGGCCTCGTCCAGCTCCGTCGGGTCGAACCAGGCGGCCTTCCCGTCGGCCGCGGCGAGCGCGACCTCGGCGACCGAGCCCGTGCCCAGCGCCCAGGTGTCGACCGTGGCGACACCGAGCGGCTGCGTGCCGTGCTCGCTGAGCCAGCCGGCCAGCTCGCCCGTGCCCAGCACCGTGCCGTCCAGCTCCACGCCGTCCGCCACCACCGGCGTCGCCTCGGCCTCCTCGCCGCCGGGGTCGACGGCGTAGAGCCGCTCCCGCAGGGAGGGGTTACGGATCTCCAGGGTGTCCAGGAACACCGCGACGCTCTTGCGGTCGTACGCCGTCCGCTCCAGGTCGGCGACGGACTTCGGCAGCTCGACCTGCCGCTCCAGCTCGGTGAGCCGGCGGTTGAGCTTGACGGACTCCAGGTGGTCGCGCAGGTTCTGCCCGGCCTTGCCCTTGACCTCGTCGACCCGCTCGACCAGTTCGGCGAACGACCCGAACTGGTTGATCCACTTCGCGGCCGTCTTCTCGCCGACGCCCGGGATGCCCGGCAGGTTGTCGGACGGGTCGCCGCGCAGCGCCGCGAAGTCGGGGTACTGGGCGGGGGTCAGCCCGTACTTCTCGAGGACCTTCTCCGGCGTGAACCGGGTGAGCTCGGAGACGCCCTTCGTCGGATACAGGACCGTGGTGTGCTCGCTGACCAGCTGGAAGGAGTCCCGGTCACCGGTGACGATCAGCACCTCGAAGCCTTCGGCCTCGGCCTGCGTGGCGAGCGTGGCGATGACGTCGTCGGCCTCGAAGCCCTCGACGGCGAAGCGCTGCACGTGCATGGCGTCGAGCAGCTCACCGATCAGCTCGACCTGCCCCTTGAACTCGTCCGGGGTCTTGGAGCGGTTCGCCTTGTACTCGGTGAACTCCTGGGACCGCCAGGTCTTGCGGGAGACGTCGAACGCCACCGCGAAGTGCGTGGGCGCCTCGTCACGCAGCGTGTTGGCCAGCATCGACGCGAAGCCGTAGATCGCGTTGGTCGGCTGGCCCGTCGCGGTCGTGAAGTTCTCCGCGGGCAGCGCGAAGAACGCGCGGTACGCCAGTGAGTGCCCGTCCATGAGCATCAGGCGCGGACGGCCGCCGCCGGAGGTGTTGTCGGTCTTCTTCGCTGCTGTCTCTGCCACGTCCCCGATCCTGCCACGGACCACTGACACTCGGCCCCGCCCCCGCGGGCGGCGCGGGGCGGCCGTCCCGCGCCACGAGCGCGTCGTCGCTGGTCGCACGGGTCCCCGCGCCTCCTTCCGGACGCGCTCGTATCCGGCCGCACAGGACGGACATCCCTCCGTCACCGCGCCCACCGCCCCCGGACCCGTGGCCGCCCGGACCCCGGCGATGTCAGCGCGGCGTGCGAGGATCGGAGACGTACCTCACACGCGTAAGCGAAGGAGCGCGCGATGGCCACCAAGCCGCCCAAGGGCGATCCCGTTCAGGACGCGCCGCGGGTGACCGAGCCCCAGCACGCGGCGGCGGGCATCCCCGCCATCGGCCACACCCTGCGCGCCGCACAGCGGCAGATGGGCGTGAAGCGGACCGCGCTGACCCTGCTGAGCGTCAACCAGAAGGACGGCTTCGACTGCCCGGGCTGCGCCTGGCCGGAGCCGGACCACCGGCACAAGGCGGAGTTCTGCGAGAACGGCGCGAAGGCCGTGGCCGAGGAGGCCACCCTGCGCCGGGTCACCCCTGAGTTCTTCGCCGCGCACTCCGTGGCCGACCTCGCGACCCGCAGCGGCTACTGGCTGGGCCAGCAGGGCCGGCTGACGCACCCCGTGTACCTCCCCGAGGGCGGCGAGCACTACGAGCCCGTCACCTGGGAGCGCGCCTTCGACATCGTCGCGGAGGAGATCGCCGCCCTGGACTCGCCCGACGAGGCCGTCTTCTACACCTCCGGACGCACCAGCAACGAGGCCGCCTTCCTCTACCAGCTCTTCGCGCGCGAGCTCGGCACGAACAACCTGCCGGACTGCTCCAACATGTGCCACGAGTCGTCCGGCTCGGCCCTCACCGAGACCATCGGCATCGGCAAGGGCAGCGTCCTGCTGGAGGACCTCCACAAGTCCGACCTGATCATCGTGGCCGGTCAGAACCCGGGCACCAACCACCCGCGCATGCTCTCCGCCCTGGAACAGGCCAAGGCGAACGGCGCGCGGATCATCAGCGTCAACCCGCTGCCCGAGGCCGGCCTGGAGCGCTTCAAGAACCCGCAGACCCCCAAGGGGCTCACCGCCGGCGCCGCGCTCACCGACCTGTTCCTGCAGATCCGCCTCGGCGGCGACCAGGCCCTCTTCCGGCTCCTCAACAAGCTGATCCTCCAGACCGAGGGCGCGGTCGACAAGGCGTTCGTCGAGGAGCACACGCACGGCTACGAGGAGTTCGCCGAGGCCGCCCGGACCGCCGACTGGGACGAGACGCTCGCGGCGACCGGCCTCACGCGTGCGGAGATCGAGGAAGCACTGCGCATGGTGCTCGCCTCCGAACGCACCATCGTGTGCTGGGCGATGGGCCTGACCCAGCACAAGCACTCGGTGCCCACCATCCGCGAGGTCGTGAACTTCCTGCTGCTGCGCGGCAACATCGGCCGTCCCGGCGCGGGCGTCTGCCCGGTGCGCGGCCACTCCAACGTCCAGGGCGACCGCACGATGGGCATCTTCGAACGCCCCGCGCCCGCCTTCCTGGACGCCCTGGAGAAGGAGTTCGGCTTCGCCCCGCCGCGCGAGCACGGCTACGACGTCGTACGGGCCATCCGCGCGCTGCGCGACGGCGTGGCGAAGGTCTTCTTCGCCATGGGCGGCAACTTCGTCTCCGCCTCCCCCGACACGGAGGTCACCGAAGCGGCCATGCGCCGCGCGCGTCTGACCGTCCACGTCTCCACGAAGCTGAACCGCTCGCACACCGTCACGGGCGCGCGTGCGCTGATCCTCCCGACCCTGGGCCGTACCGAACGCGATCTCCAGGCCGGCGGCGAGCAGTTCGTGACCGTCGAGGACTCCATGGGCATGGTGCACGCCTCCCGGGGCCGGCTGGAGCCCGCGAGCGCGCACCTGCTGTCCGAGCCGGCGATCGTGTGCCGCCTGGCCCGCCGGGTGCTCGGCGCGGACAGCAAGGTGCCGTGGGAGGAGTTCGAAAGGGACTACGCCACGATCCGCGACCGCATCGGGCGCGTGATTCCGGGCTTCGAGGACTTCAACGCGCGCGTGGCTCACCCCGGCGGCTTCGCCCTCCCCCACGCCCCGCGCGACGAGCGCCGCTTCCCCACGGCCACCGGCAAGGCCAACTTCACCGCCGCGCCGGTCGAGTACCCGGAGCTGCCCGAGGGACGGCTGCTGCTCCAGACGCTGCGCTCGCACGACCAGTACAACACCACGATCTACGGCCTGGACGACCGCTACCGGGGCATCAGGGACGGCCGCCGGGTCGTCCTGGTCAACCCGGAGGACGCCCGGCGGCTCGGCGTGCGGGACGGCTCGTACGTCGACCTGGTCGGCGAGTGGAGGGACGGGGTGGAGCGGCGGGCGCCCGGGTTCCGCGTCGTGCACTACCCGACGGCCCGGGGCTGCGCGGCGGCCTACTACCCGGAGACCAACGTCCTGGTGCCGCTGGACGCCACCGCGGACACCAGCAACACCCCGGCCAGCAAGTCCGTCGTCGTCCGTCTGGAACAATCGGCGACCGACTGAGCGTTTGCTCAGCCGAGCCGACTGGTGATTCAGACAGACGCATCGGAACGAACGGAGCCGGGCCCATGGGTGAGCAGCAGCAGGTGCAGTTCCCGCAGGAGGTCATAGACGAGTACGCCGCGCTCGGCGTCGACCTGCCCGCGCTGTTCTCCGCCGGGCACCTCGGGACGCGGATGGGCGTGCAGATCCTCCAGGCGTCCGCCGACCGCGTCGTCGGCACCATGCCGGTGGAGGGCAACACCCAGCCGTACGGGCTGCTGCACGGCGGCGCCTCGGCGGTGCTGGCCGAGACCCTCGGCTCGGTCGGCTCGATGCTGCACGGCGGCAGCTCCAAGATCGCCGTCGGCGTCGACCTGAACTGCACCCACCATCGCGGGGTCCGCTCCGGCCTGGTCACCGGCGTGGCCACGCCGGTGCACCGGGGCCGGTCGACGGCCACGTACGAGATCGTGATCAGCGACGAGCAGGACCGCCGGGTGTGCACCGCCCGGCTGACCTGCATGCTGCGGGACGTGAACCCCGGCGACGGGGTACGAGCGGGCGCGGCGGGCTGAGCGACGCGCCGGGCGGCCACCACGCGGCCGCCCGGCCTCCCCCGGCCGACGCACCCCGGGCCTGCGGCGTCACCCCCCTGCGACAGCGCTCCCGGCCACCCACGTCAGCGCTCCCGGTCCACGGCATTGCCCCCGGCCGCCCGGGGCCCTAGCGTCAGGACATGGGACGGGGACAGACCCCCTGGCCGGGGGCGGCGGCTCAGCGGTCACGGCCCGCGTCCGGACGGGGAGCGCCCGAACCGGCCGCGCCGGGACCGACCACGGGAAAACGGACCACGCCCGAACCGCGAACACCGGAGCGGGGCACGCGTGAACCGGGCCCGGAAGAACAGGCAACGCCCGGACCGGGCGCGGCGGAACGGACCACGCCCGAACCGCGAACACCGGAGCGGGGCACGCGTGAACCGGGCCCGGAAGAACAGGCAACGCCCGGACCGGGCGCGGCGGAACGGACCACGCCCGAACCGCGAACACCGGAGCGGGGCACGCGTGAACCGGGCCCGGAAGAACAGGCAACGCCCGGACCGGGCACGGGGGAACGGACCACGCCCGGGCCGGGCACACCAGGGCCGTCCACGCCCGAACCGCGAACACCGGGCCGGGGCACGCGTGAACCGGGCCCGGAAGAACGGGTAACGCCCGGACCGGGCCCGACAGGCCGGACCACACCCGGGCGAGGAGCGCCGGACCGGGCCACCCCCGAACCGGGTGCACCGCGCCACACCGCACCCGAACCGGGCCCGGAAGAACGGGTAACACCCGAACCCGGCGCACCGGACCGTGCCGCTGCCGGACCGGCCGCAGGGGAACGGGCCGCGGCCGAGCCCGGAGCGTCGGGGCGAGGCGGGGCACCGGTGCTGGTCGTGCTCGTGCTGGCACTGCTGACCGCCGCCGCGGCGGTCGGCTGCGGCAACTCCCGCAGCAGGGAGGCCGGTTCCGGTGACCTGTCCGGGGTGACCGTGTCGTCGGCGTCCCCACCAGTCCCGTCCGACGTGGAGTTGTGCGTGAGCGCCGTCGGGTACTGGGCGCGCGACGCCCTGGACGGCGGTGACGCCTACGGCGACTATCAGTCGATGGGGCTGTCCAACCGGCAGTACGACATCCTGCGCGAGGTGGTGGAGGCCGCCCGGGCCACGCAGCGCGGCCAAGGCGCGCGGAGCGCCGAGCAGTTGATCGACCGCCGCGTGCGCGAGGAGTGCGCCGAACGCTACCGCGACGGCGGTCCGAGCACGGGCCCGTGGCAGCGGTGAGCGGCACCGGCCCCGTCGAACCGGGCGCGGGTACGCACGCGTGGGACGCCCCGGACACTCCCCGACGGCACCCCCGGCCACGCGGACGCCTCACCCGGCGGGGCGACCGCCGCCGCCGGACCGTCCTCGCGGCCCTCGCGGTCCTCGTCGTCCTGGCGGGCGCCGGGTACCTGTACGCGAGCCGGCCGCACGCGCGGCCCGACCCTCCACCGCCCTACCCGGCACAGGCGGTCGACCTCGTCTACCTGGACCCGGTGGCCGACCCCCGCAACGCCCCGACCGGCAGTTTCAGCTTCGCCGTGACGCTGAGCGTGCGGTCCGGTCCGCCCGTCACCGTGACGCGGATCGCCCAGCCCTACTCCGGCCTGTCGGTGACTTCGTCCCCCGCGGCACCTTTCCAGACAAAGTCACATTCCGCCCGCAAGATCATCGTCACGCTTCGGGTGACGGAATGCGAAAAAGCGCCACGGAACCCCGGACTCCCTTTCCTGGATGTAACACTGCGTAATACGCGTGCAATGCAGGCCCACAGTTTCATCCTGGGACCGCGCTATGCGCAGTACCTCTCACACGCCCTTCAGGTCGCCTGCAGCAACGATTCCAGGTAATCACCAAAACGCCCCAGACACCTGAACGCGACCCGCAGGTCCTGCAAGTTCTCACCATGCGGACCGGGCGAATCGGTCTGAATTCCGCCCTTCTTCCCAGCCGGTACCGCTCTGCATTACGTCGTGTCATAACAAGAGCGTCACAGCCTGAGTCAGACCCTCCTCCACGTTCCCCACACACGCTTAGAGTCACGGCCAGTCACCGCGCCGTCGGATTGTCACTTCGGCCCCGCGCTCGACTCGGCCGCCTCCACGAGGAAGCGGCTGTGCCAGGGAAAGGACTGATCGTGCGTCAACGTTCGCTCATCGCCATCACCGCCGCTCTGGCGGCGGGAGCACTCACCCTCACCGCCTGCGGCTCGCGCGACGACGACGGCGGCGGCTCGGACTCCGGCAACGGCGGCGGCGGTGGCACCACCGTCGTCATCGGCGTCGACGCCCCGCTGACCGGCGACCTGTCCGCGCTGGGCCTCGGCATCAAGAACTCGGCGGACCTCGCGGCCAAGACCGCCAACGAGAAGAAGTACGTCGACGGCATCACCTTCAAGATCGAGGCCCTCGACGACCAGGGCCAGCCCTCCGTCGGCCAGCAGAACGCCTCGAAACTCGTCGCCGACAAGAACGTCCTCGGCGTCGTCGGCCCCCTGAACTCCTCGGTCGGCGAGTCCATGCAGAAGGTCTTCGACACCGCCAAACTGGTCGAGGTCTCCCCCGCCAACACGGGCCCGTCACTGACCCAGGGCCTGGAGTGGCGCACCAAGAAGGTCCGCCAGTACAAGTCGTACTTCCGTACCGCGACCACGGACGCCATCCAGGGCCCGTTCGCCGCACAGTACGTCTTCAACGACGCCAAGAAGAAGAAGGTCTTCGTCATCGACGACAAGAAGACCTACGGCGCCGGCCTCGCCGCCACCTTCACCGAGGAGTTCAAGGAACTCGGCGGCCAGGTGGTGGGCACAGAACACATCAACCCCGACACCAAGGACTTCTCCTCGGTAGCCACCAAGGTCAAGAACTCCGGCGCCGACGTCGTCTACTACGGCGGCGAATACCCGCAGGCCGGACCGCTCAGCAAGCAGATCAAGGAAGCCGGGGCCAAGATCCCCCTGGTCGGCGGCGACGGCATCAAGGACGACACCTTCATCAAGCTCGCCGGAGCCGCCAGCAACGGCGACCTCTCCACCTCCGTCGGCGCCCCCGTCGAGGAACTCGACTCCGCCAAGAAGTTCGTCGCCGACTACAAGGCAGCCGGCTACAAGGAGAGCTACGCGGCCTACGGCGGCTACTCCTACGACTCCGCCTGGGCGATCATCGAGGCCGTCAAGAAGGTCGTCGAGGACAACGGCGGAAAGCTCCCCTCCGACGCCCGCGCCAAGGTCACCGAGGCCATGCAGAACGTCTCCTTCGACGGCGTGACCGGCAAGGTCTCCTTCGACGAGTTCGGTGACGCCACCAACAAGCAGCTCACCGTCTACTCCGTCGAGAACGGAGCCTTCAAGGCCGTCAAGTCCGGTACCTACACCGGCTGACCCTGCCGCACCCCTGCCCACGAGCCGCGCGGGGCGCTGTTCCACAGGCGCCCCGCGCGGACTCGCATCCGGCCACATCCGTCGAACGTCCGAAAGTCTCGGAGGACATGCGGTGAACGAACTGCCGCAGCAGCTGGTCAACGGCCTGCTACTGGGATCCATGTACGGGCTGGTCGCCATCGGCTACACAATGGTCTACGGCATCGTCCAGCTCATCAACTTCGCCCACGGCGAGATCTTCATGACCGGCGCCTTCGGCGCGCTCACGGTCTACGTGTACATCCTGCCCGACGGCACCTCCATGCTGATCGCCCTACCCCTGATGCTCATCGGCGCCATGGTGGTCTCCGTCACCGTCGCCGTCGGGGCGGAACGCTTCGCCTACCGCCCACTGCGCGGCGCCCCCCGCCTCGCCCCCCTCATCACCGCCATCGGCCTCTCCCTCGCCCTCCAGCAGGCGGTCTGGGCCTGGTACCCCGACGCGAAGTCCGCGCGCCCCTTCCCGCAGATCGACGGCGGCCCCTTCCACATCGGCAACGTCACCATCCAGACCGGCGACATCTTCCTGCTGATCGCCGCCCCCGTCAGCATGGCCCTGCTCGGCTACTTCGTGATGCGCACCCGCACCGGACGCGGCATGCAGGCCACCGCCCAGGACCCGGACACCGCCAAGCTGATGGGCGTCAACACGGACCGCATCATCGTGGTCGCCTTCGCCCTCGGCGCCGTCTTCGCCGCCGTCGGAGCCGTCGCCAACGGCCTCAAGTACGGCCAGATCGAGTTCAAGATGGGCTTCATCCTCGGTCTCAAGGCCTTCACCGCAGCCGTCCTCGGCGGCATCGGCAACATCTACGGCGCCATGATCGGCGGCGTCGTCCTCGGCGTCGCCGAGACCCTGGCCGCCGCCTACATCGCCGACATCCCCGGCCTGGACAAGTTCGGCAGCCAGTCCTGGGCCGACGTATGGGCCTTCATCCTCCTCATTCTCGTGCTGCTGTTCAGGCCCCAGGGCCTGCTCGGCGAACGCGTTGCGGACAGGGCGTGACACCGATGACCACACAGACCACCGCTACGAAAACCGCCGGCGCCCCCACCGCCGGCAACACCTCCGGCCTCATCGGCATACCCCCGCACATCGGGCGCGCCCTCGCCACCGGCGGCGGCGCCCTCACCATCGCCTCCACGTTCCTCGCCTGGACCTGGACCGCCGCGTTCCCCGGCGACCTCACCGTCTACGGCTACCCCGGCGGCCTACAGGTCCTGGTACTGATCGCCGGCGCCCTCACCACCCTCCTCGGCCTCGCCTCCTACGACATCAAGGGCCTGCGCTGGCTCGCACCCGCCGGCGCCGACGCGGCACTCAAGTTCGCCGCCCTCGCCGCGTTCGCCACCACCTGGTACACGGTCATCGCGATCAGCACCCAACTCGGCGGCGTCGTCAACCTCGAACCCGGCGGCTACATCGCCGCGGCCACCACCCTGATCGCCCTGCTCGGCTCCCTCGCCCTGCCCTTCGAACGTCCCGAGCCCGACCCGTTCGACCCCGACGACACCGGCTGGGAGCAGTTCAAACACACCGCCTCCCAGAACTGGCAGACCGTCAAGGCCGCCTTCGCCGCCGGCACCCCCCGCCCCCTGCGCGCGCTGCCCTCCTACGTCGAGATCCTGATCATCGTCGCCGTCCTCGCCATCGCCCTCGTCGTCTTCACCTACGGCATCGGCACCGAGTACGACGAACTCTTCGTCGGCTTCCTGATCACCGCCGGCCTCGCCTTCGCCGCCCTCAACCGGGCCGGCCTGATCAACCAGGCCGCGCAGATCACCGCCCGGCACCAGAACATCACCGTCTGCGGCGCCTTCATCGCCGCAGCCTGCTTCCCCTTCACCCAGTCCGACGACCAGTACGCCACCCTCGGCGTCTACATCCTCATCTTCGCCACGGTCGCCCTCGGCCTGAACATCGTCGTCGGCCTCGCCGGCCTGCTCGACCTCGGCTACGTCGCCTTCCTCGGCGTCGGCGCCTACGCCGCCGCCCTCGTCTCCGGCTCCCCCAGCTCCCCCTTCGACGTCCACTTCCCGTTCTGGGCCGCCGTCCTCGTAGGCGCCCTGGCCTCCCTCGTCTTCGGCGTCCTCATCGGCGCCCCCACCCTCCGGCTCCGCGGCGACTACCTCGCCATCGTCACCCTCGGCTTCGGAGAGATCTTCCGCATCACCGCCAACAACCTCGACGGCACCTCAGGACCCGACCTCACCAACGGCTCCAACGGCGTCTCCTCCGTCCCCGACCTCAAGGTCCTCGGCTTCGACCTCGGCGTCCAGCACGACATCGCCGGCTTCACCATCGGCCGGTTCGCCAACTACTTCTTCCTCATGCTCGTCATCACCGCCGTCGTCGTCCTCGTCTTCCGACGCAGCGGCGACTCCCGCATCGGCCGAGCCTGGGTCGCCATCCGCGAGGACGAGACCGCCGCCCTCGCCATGGGCATCAACGGCTTCCGCGTCAAACTCATCGCCTTCGCCGTCGGCGCCACCCTCGCCGGCCTCGCCGGCACCGTCCAGGCCCACGTCACCTACACCGTCACCCCCGAGCAGTACCTCTTCGCCGGCACCACCCCACCCAACTCCGCCTTCCTGCTCGCCGCAGTCGTCCTCGGCGGCATGGGCACCATCGCCGGCCCCCTCATCGGCGCCGCGCTGCTCTTCCTGATCCCCAACAAGCTCCAGTTCCTCGGCGACTACCAACTCCTCGCCTTCGGACTCGCGCTCGTACTGCTGATGCGCTTCCGCCCCGAGGGCCTCATCCCCAACCGACGCCGCCAACTGGAATTCCACGAAGAGGCCGAAGCGCCCGCAGTCCTGAGCAAGACAGGGGCCTGACCACCATGACCACCGACACCACCACCAAGGACACCCCCGGCGCACCCGCCCCCGGCACCCCCGTCCTCGACGCGCGCGGCGTCACCATGCGCTTCGGCGGCCTCACCGCCGTCCGCGGCGTCGACCTCACCGTCAACAGCGGCGAGATCGTCGGCCTCATCGGGCCCAACGGCGCCGGCAAGACCACCTTCTTCAACTGCCTCACCGGCCTCTACATCCCCACCGAGGGCGAAGTCCGCTACAAGGACCGCGTCCTGCCACCGAAGTCCTTCAAGGTCACCGCCGCCGGCATCGCCCGCACCTTCCAGAACATCCGGCTGTTCGCCAACATGACGGTCCTGGAGAACGTCCTCGTCGGCCGCCACACCCGGACCAAGGAAGGCTTCTGGTCAGCCGTCCTGCGCGGACCCGGCTTCCACAAGGCGGAGGCCGCCTCCCGCAAACGCGCCATGGAACTCCTGGACTTCGTGGGCCTCGCCGCAAAAGCCGACCACCTCGCGCGCAACCTGCCCTACGGCGAACAGCGCAAACTCGAGATCGCCCGCGCCCTCGCCAGCGAACCCGGACTCCTGCTCCTGGACGAACCGACCGCCGGCATGAACCCCCAGGAGACCCGGGCCACCGAGGAACTCGTCTTCGCCATCCGTGACATGGGCGTCGCCGTCCTCGTCATCGAGCACGACATGCGCTTCATCTTCAACCTGTGCGACCGCGTCGCCGTCCTCGTCCAGGGCGAAAAACTCATCGAGGGCGACAGCGCCACCGTCCAGGGCGACGAACGCGTCGTCGCCGCCTACCTCGGCGAACCCCTCGAGAACGACCCCGGCGCGGCGGAAGCAGCCGAAGTGGAGGCCGCCGAAGCCCACGCCCAGGCCGACACCACCACGGACACCGCGGCCGGCAAGGAGAACGACCGATGACCGCACTCCTCGAGGTCGAGGACCTCCGCGTCGCCTACGGCAAGATCGAAGCCGTCAAAGGCATCTCCTTCACGGTCGACGCCGGCGAAGTGGTCACCCTCATCGGCACCAACGGCGCCGGCAAGACCACCACCCTGCGCACCCTCTCCGGCCTCCTCAAACCGGTCGGCGGACAGATCAGGTTCGCGGGAAAATCACTCAAGAAGGTCCCCGCCCACCAGATCGTCTCCCTCGGACTCGCCCACTCCCCCGAGGGCCGGCACATCTTCCCCCGCATGACGATCGAGGACAACCTCCGCCTCGGCGCCTTCCTGCGCAGCGACCGGCCCGGCATCGAGAAGGACATCCAGCGCGCCTACGACCTCTTCCCCATCCTCGGCGAACGCCGCAAACAGGCCGCGGGCACCCTCTCCGGCGGCGAACAGCAGATGCTCGCCATGGGCCGCGCCCTGATGTCCCAGCCCAAACTGCTCATGCTCGACGAACCCTCCATGGGCCTCTCACCGATCATGATGCAGAAGATCATGTCGACGATCGCCGAACTGAAGTCCCAGGGCACCACCATCCTGCTGGTCGAACAGAACGCCCAGGCCGCCCTGTCCCTGGCCGATCACGGCCACGTCATGGAGATCGGCAACATCGTCCTGTCCGGCAGCGGACAGGACCTCCTCCACGACGAGTCGGTCCGCAAGGCCTACCTCGGCGAGGACTGAGGCGACGCCGGTACGACAAGGCCCGCGCCCCCGAACAGGGGACGCGGGCCTCGGCCGTCTCGTGCTCAGCCCTTGGACGCCTTCTTCTCCTCGGCGTCCTGGATGACCGCCTCGGCAACCTGCTGCATCGACATCCGCCGGTCCATCGACGTCTTCTGGATCCACCGGAAGGCGGCCGGCTCCGTCAGGCCGTACTCCGTCTGGAGCACCGACTTCGCCCGGTCCACCAGCTTGCGCGTCTCCAGCCGCTGGCTGAGGTCGGCGACCTCCTTCTCCAGCGTCTTCAGCTCGGTGAACCGCGAGACGGCCATCTCGATCGCCGGGACGACGTCGCTCTTACTGAAGGGCTTCACCAGGTACGCCATGGCCCCGGCGTCCCGGGCCCGCTCGACGAGGTCGCGCTGCGAGAACGCGGTCAGCATCAGCACCGGCGCGATGCTCTCCTCGGCGATCTTCTCGGCCGCGGAGATGCCGTCCAGCTTGGGCATCTTCACGTCGAGAATCACGAGGTCGGGCTTGTGCTCGCGGGCCAGCTCCACGGCCTGCTCACCGTCACCGGCCTCGCCGACGACGGAGTACCCCTCCTCCTCCAGCATCTCTTTGAGATCCAGCCGGATGAGCGCCTCGTCCTCGGCGATGACGACACGGGTCGTCAGCGGAGGCACGTGTGACTTGTCGTCGTCGGTCACGTCGGCGGGCTGGGGCGACTCGGGGGCGGTCACGTGGGCTCCTCGTTCGGGGCAGGGATACTGCTGACAAGAGCCTACCTAGCTGCGGTATGGTGGACACGCGGCGGGTCGGATGAAATCTTCGATTCGCAGGAGCTCCGGTAGTCCAATCGGCAGAGACGATACCCTCAAAAGGTATTCAGTGTGGGTTCGAGTCCCACCCGGGGCACTTTTCCTCAGAATCCAAGGCTGCACCTCGAAGCGGATGTCCACGTTCTCGTGAACATCCGCTTTTCGCTGTTCGCGGACACGATGAGAGCGCAAAGTGGCCGCATGCACGAAACACGAGCGAGAGATCGCCCTGGAACCATGGCACGAGGGAATCGTGGATGCCCACCCTCGGGAGCGGGTGGGCGTCGAGTGGAAGTCGCTCGACCAGAGCCGCGCCGCCGTGACGGTCTCCGTAGCCCGCAAAGCCTCCGTAGCCCTCCTGGACGCCCACGTCGGGCCCACGTACTGACCTACCGCTGGGGACCGTAGTCCTCCCCGATGTGGTGCACCCGGACCAGATTGGTCGTCCCCGACACCCCCGGTGGTGAGCCGGCCGTGATGACCACCACGTCGCCCTTCTCGCAGCGTCCGTACCGGGTGAGCAGTTCCTCCACCTGGTCGACCATCGCGTCCGTGGAGTCCACGTGCGGGCCGAGGAAGGTTTCCACGCCCCAGGTCAGGCTCAGCTGGGAGCGCGTCGCCGGTTCCGGGGTGAAGGCGAGCAGCGGGATGGGTGAGCGGTAGCGGGAGAGGCGGCGGGCGGTGTCGCCGGACTGGGTGAAGGCGACCAGGTACCGTGCGCCGAGGAAGTCGCCGATCTCCGCCGCCGCGCGGGCGACCGCGCCGCCCTGGGTGCGGGGTTTGTTGCGTTCGGTGAGTGGGGGCAGGCCCTTGGCCAGGATGTCCTCTTCCGCCGCCTCGACGATGCGGGCCATGGTGCGCACGGTGACGATGGCGTGTGTGCCGACGCTGGTCTCGCCGGAGAGCATGACGGCGTCGGTGCCGTCGATCACCGCGTTGGCCACGTCGGAGGCCTCGGCGCGGGTGGGGCGGGCGTTGTCGATCATCGAGTCGAGCATCTGGGTGGCGACGATGACGGGTTTGGCGTTGCGCTTGGCCAGTTTGATCGCGCGTTTCTGGACGATCGGGACCTGTTCGAGGGGCATCTCGACGCCGAGGTCACCCCGGGCGACCATGATGCCGTCGAAGGCGGCGACGATGTCCTCGATGTTCTCCACGGCCTGGGGTTTCTCGACCTTGGCGATGACGGGGAGGCGGCGGCCCTCTTCGTCCATGATGCGGTGGACGTCGAGGACGTCGCGTCCGCTGCGTACGAAGGAGAGGGCGATGACGTCGAAGCCGTTGCGCAGGGCCCAGCGCAGGTCGTCCTCGTCCTTCTTGGAGAGGGCGGGGACGGAGACGGCGACGCCGGGGAGGTTGAGGCCTTTGTGGTCGGAGATCACGCCGCCCTCGGTGACGGTCGTTCGGACGCGGGGGCCGTCGACGTCGGTGACCTGGAGGCTGACCTTGCCGTCGTCGATGAGGATGCGTTCGCCGGGGGTGACGTCGGTGGCGAGGCCTGCGTAGGTGGTGCCGCAGCTGTGGCGGTCGCCTTCGGCGCCCTCTTCGACGGTGATGGTGAAGGTGTCGCCGCGTTCAAGGAGTACGGGGCCTTCGGTGAAGCGGCCGAGTCGGATCTTCGGACCTTGAAGGTCGGCGAGGGTGCCGACGCTGCGACCGGTCTCGTCGGCGGCATTTCGGACGTGGTGGTATCGCTCTTCGTGTTCGGCGTGGGTGCCGTGGCTGAAGTTGAAGCGGGCGATGTCCATTCCGGCGTCGACCAGGGCTTTGATCTGGCCGTAGGAGTCGGTGGCGGGCCCCAGGGTGCAGACGATTTTCGCTCGGCGCATGAGTCGAGCCTATGACTTACCGGTCGGTAGCGAATTGGCCGCGCATGTCCACTCAACCACCTTTGGGTAAAGGGTGATTGACAAGTGTTGAATGGTGCGGACGGATGCTCTGATGAGCATTTCGTGGCATGACCGCCCGTCAACCCCTTGATCGGGTGTTGCGCCTCCCCTCCCTCTTCCCTCTGTTGACACGGGTCGTGTTCAGGACAGAATCTACGCGCGTTGTTGATGTTGTGACAGGTCACCGAGGAGAGTCAGCCATGCCGTTGAACCGCCGGAAGTTCCTGAGCAGGTCCGCCGTGACGGGAGCGGGGGCCGCGTTGGCGGGCGCGGCGGCGGCCCCGGCGGCCGGGGCGGCACCCGCGCAGCGGGGCCGGCGGAAGCCGAAGCGGTACGCGCTGACGGTCCTGGGCACGACGGACCTGCACGGGCACGTCTTCAACTGGGACTACTTCAAGGACGCGGAGTACGCGGACGCGGCGGGCAACGCCCAGGGACTGGCCCGTGTCTCCACGCTGGTGAACCAGGTCCGTGCGGAGAAGGGCCGCGAGAACACGCTGTTGCTGGACGCGGGGGACACGATCCAGGGCACGCCGCTGACGTACTACTACGCGAAGGTGGATCCGATCACCGCCGAGGGCGGCCCGGTGCACCCGATGGCGCAGGCGATGAACGCGATCGGGTACGACGCGGTGGCACTCGGCAACCACGAGTTCAACTACGGTATCGAGACGCTGCGGAAGTTCGAGGAGCAGTGCGACTTCCCGCTGCTGGGTGCGAACGCGGTGGACGCCAGGACGCTCAGGCCCGCGTTCCCCCCGTACTTCATGAAGACGTTCCGGGTGAAGGGCGCCCCTCCGGTGAAGGTGGCGGTGCTGGGGTTGACGAACCCCGGTATCGCGATCTGGGACAAGGCGTACGTGCAGGGGAAGCTGGCCTTCCCGGGGCTGGAGGAGCAGGCGGCCAAGTGGGTGCCGAAGTTGCGTTCGATGGGCGCGGACGTGGTGGTCGTCTCGGCGCACTCGGGTTCGTCGGGTACGTCGTCGTACGGTGACCAGGTGCCGTACGTCGAGAACGCGGCGGCCAACGTGGCCAGGCAGGTGCCGGGTATCGACGCGATCCTCGTCGGGCACGCCCATGTGGAGATCCCGGAGCTGAGGGTTGTCAACGAGGCGTCCGGGAAGACGGTCGTGCTGTCGGAGCCGCTGTGCTATGCCGAGCGGTTGGCGCTGTTCGACTTCGAGCTGTTCTTCGAGCGGGGCCGTTGGCACGTCGAGTCGGTCAGGGCGTCGCTGCGGAACTCGAACACGGTGGCCGACGACCCGTCGATCACCCGGTTGCTGGCGGACGAGCACGCGAAGGTGGTGGCGTACGTCAACCAGGTGGTCGGGACGGCGACCGAGACGCTGACGACGGTGGAGGCGCGGTACAAGGACGCGCCGATCATCGATCTGATCACCAAGGTGCAGGAGGACGTGGTCAGGGAGGCGCTGGCGGGTACGGAGTACGCGTCCCTGCCGGTTCTCGCGCAGGCGTCGCCCTTCTCCCGGACCTCGGAGATCCCGGCCGGCGACGTGACGATCCGGGACCTGTCGAGCCTGTACGTGTACGACAACACGCTGGTGGCGAAGTTGATGACGGGTGCGCAGGTGCGGGCGTACCTGGAGTACTCGGCGGAGTACTACGTGCGGACGGCGGAGGGCGCGCCGGTGGACGTGGAGAGGCTGACCAACGCGAACGGCCGTCCGGACTACAACTACGACTACCTGTCGGGGCTGTCGTACGAGATCGACATCGCGCAGGCGGCCGGGTCGCGGATCAGGAACCTCACCCATGGTGGTGCTCCGCTGGACGACGCGCAGCAGTTCGTGCTGGCGGTGAACAACTACCGGGCCAACGGCGGTGGCGCCTTCCCGCACGTGGCGTCCGCCAAGGAGCTGTGGTCGGAGTCGACGGAGATCCGCACGCGGATCGCCGAGTGGGTGACGGCGCGGGGTGTGCTGGATCCGAGGGACTTCGCGTCCGTGGGGTGGTCGTTGACGCGCAACGGGACGCCGGTGTTCTGACCCACACGTCCTGAGGTGGCCTCAGGTCCCGTCCGCCTGTGGGGTGAGTGCCCGGTGGTGGTGTGCGGTGGGGACCTGGGGCTGTCCGTCTTCCAGGCCGAAGGTGGTGAAGGCGGTGCGGCTGGGCAGCGGGTAGGGCTCCTGGCCCGTGAGGTCGTTGAGGATGGTGGCGCTGCGCCAGGCGGCGAGGCCGAGGTCGGGTGTGCCGACGCCGTGGGTGTGGGTTTCGGCGTTCTGTACGTAGGCGGAGCCGGTGACGGTGGGGTCGAGGAGGAGGCGGAAGCGTTCGTCGACGCGGGGGCGTTCGTGGCTGTCGCGGCGCATGTAGGGGTCGAGGCCGGCGAGGAGGCGGTCGAGGGGGCGTTCGCGGTAGCCGGTGGCGAGGACGACGGCGTCGGTGATGAGGCGGGTGCGGGTGTTCTGCTGGGTGTGTTCGAGGTGGAGTTCGATCTGGGTGGGGGCGATGCGGCCGGCGGTGCGGACGTGGACGCCGGGGGTGAGGACGGTGTCGGGCCAGCCGCCGTGGAGGGTGTGGCGGTAGAGCTCGTCGTGGATGGCGGCGGCGGTGTCCGCGTCGATGCCTTTGTGCAGCTGCCATTGTGCGGTGACGAGGCGGTCGCGGACCGGTTCGGTCAGGGCGTGGAAGTAGCGGGTGTAGTCGGGGGTGAAGTGCTCCAGGCCGAGTTTGGAGTACTCCATGGGGGCGAAGGCTTGCGTGCGGCCCAGCCAGTGGATCTTCTCGCGGCCGGGGGGCCGGTGGCGGAGCAGGTCGAGGAAGACCTCCGCGCCGGACTGGCCGGTGCCGACGACGGTGATGTGCTCGGCGGTGAGGAGCGTGTCGCGGTGGTCGAGGTAGTCGGCGGCGTGGACGACGGGTACGCCGGGGGCGTCGGCGAGGGGCCTGAGCTGGTCGGGGACGTGGGGTTCGGTGCCGACGCCGAGGACGATGTTGTGGGCGTGGGTGCGGCCGACGGCGTGGGCCTCGCCGTCGGCGTCGAGTTGGGTGTAGTCGACCTCGAAGAGGCCGTGTTCGGGGTTCCAGCGGACGGCGTCGACCTGGTGGTGGAAGCGGAGGGAGGGGAGGTTTTCGGCGACCCAGCGGCAGTAGGCGTCGTATTCGGCGCGTTGGATGTGGAAGCGCTCGGCGAAGTAGAAGGGGTAGAGGCGGTCGCGGGCTCTGAGGTGGTTGAGGAAGGTCCAGGGGCTGGTGGGGTCGGCGAGGGTGACCAGGTCGGCGAGGAAGGGGACCTGGATGCGGGCGCCGTCGATGAGCAGGCCGGGGTGCCAGTGGAAGGCGGGGCGTTGGTCGTAGAAGACGGCGTCGAGGCCGGTGAGGGGGGCGGCGAGTGCGGCGAGGGAGAGGTTGAAGGGGCCGATGCCGATGCCGACGAGGTCGCGGGGGGTGTCGGGCGTGTGGTGCGTCGTGGTGTTCATCGGGGGGTTTGTCCTTTCACGTGGGTGAGGCCCTTGAACCGGGGCCGGGGCCAGAGCCGGAGCCGGGGCCGGGGCCGGGGCCGGCCGTCGGCGCGGGCGTGGCCGGGGAGGCCGGCGGTGACCGGTCGCCGGCCTCCTTCGTGCGGGTCAAGGGCGACGGTGGGCGGCGACCGTGTCGGGGCCGCCGGCGGACGGGGGGCCGCCGCGTGCCGCGGCGCCGGTGGGCAGGGCGCCGAGCGCGGTGCCGGGCAGGTGTGGCAGGGCGTGGGGGCCGCGGCCGTCGGGGCCTGATGCGAGGAGCGGCAGGACGCCGGAGTCGCGCGGACCCGGTGCGAGCGGTGGCATGCCGGAGCCGCGCGGACCCGGTGCGAGCGGCGGCATGCCGAAGCCGTGCGGGCCCTGGGCGAAGGGTGGCAGGGCGTCGGGGCCGTGTGGGCCCTGGGCGGGGGGTGGCATGCCCATGGGCTGTCCTCCGTGCGCGTTTCGACGGGCGGCGCGCGGCGCCTCGGTGAGGGGCGGCGCCGGGTGACGGGCGTGCGGGGGCTCCAGCTTGTACGGGTATGGGTGCGGACGTCCGGGCAGCTCGACGAGCACAACCCGAAAGGGGGTACTCACGCGGCGCGGCCGGCCCCCGTGGTGGGAGCCGGCCGCGTTCGAGATCGGGTGCGGGTGCGGGTGCGGGTCAGTGTGTGCCGGCCTCCCGCACGCGCAGGGCGCGGGCCAGGTCGTCGAGCTGGTCGACGAGTTTGCGGCGCAGGGCGGGGATCGGGTCGGCGTCGGCGAGGCACTCCTGGCCGAGGCGCAGGGTGTCGGCGTCGACGGCGTGGGTGGGGAAGGCCCAGCGGCCGGCGGCGTCGGCGATGGCGGGGCCGCGGCGGGCGGCGACGGCGGCCGCGTCGGCGTAGTAGCGCGGGACGAAGTCGCGCACGAGGTCGGCCTGCTCGGGCTGCCAGAAGCCCTGGGCGGTGGCGGTGAAGAGGTAGTTGGAGAGGTCGTCGGAGGTGAACATGGCGTCCCAGGCGCGGCTCTTGGCCTCGGGGTCGGGCAGTGCGGCGCGGCAGCGGGCGGCGCCCTCCTGGCCGGTGGCGCTCGGGTCGCGTTCGAGTTCGGCGGCGATGGTGGCCTCGTCGGTGGCGCCGAGGACGGCGAGGCGGGTGAGGATGCGCCAGCGCAGCTCGGGGTCGAGTTCGGGGCCGCCGGGGACGGTGCCGTCGGCGAGCCAGGCGGCGATGGTGTCGGGGTGGGCGGCGGTGGCGATGCGGTGGCGTACGGCGATGAGGCGCAGTCCGGGGTGGTCGCCGTCCTCGGTGCGGCGGATGAGGTCGCGGCACAGGTCGGTGAGGGTGGCCAGGGCGGCGGGCCGCTGCTCGGGGGTGACGTAGCGGTCGGCGACGTGGGCGGTGGCGAAGGCGAGGACGCCGTCGACGAGGGCGAGGTCGGTCTCGTGGGGGAGGTGGGTGCGGGCGATGTCCAGGTAGGCGGTGGCGGGGAGCTCGCCGTCGCGGACGGCGTCCCGCAGGGCGTTCCAGACGACGGCCCGGGTGAGCGGGTCGGGCAGGCCGGACAGGGCGGTGCGCAGGGTCTGGAAGGAGCCTGCGTCGAAGCGGATCTTGGCGTAGGTGAGGTCGCCGTCGTTGAGGACGACGAGCGCGGGCTGTGGGCCGGCGGTGCTGAGGGCGGTGGTCTCGCCGGCGAGGTCTGCTTCGAGGCGCTGGCGGAGGGTGAGGCGGCCGGTGTCGTGGAGGTCGTGGTCGTAGACGCCGATGCTGATGCGGTGCGGCCGGGTTCCTCCTGCGGGCTGAAGGTGTCCGGCGTGCTTCAGGCCGCTCCGGTCCTTGGCGGGGTCGGGCGCGGGCGGGGCTCCGGCGCTGCCCCGGTGCTGGATGCCGAGGTGCCAGTTGCCGTTCTCGGTGCCCAGCTCCGGGACGAGGGTGTCGACGCCGGTGGTGCGCAGCCAGGCGTCGGCCCAGGCGTGCACGTCGCGGTCGGTGGCGGAGGCGAGGGAGTCGATGAAGTCGGCGAGGGTGGCGTTGGCGAACTTGTGCCGGTCGAAGTGGATGTTGATGCCGGCCAGGAAGTCCTTCTCGCCGAGCCAGGTGACGAGCTGGCGCAGGGCGGAGGCGCCCTTGGCGTAGGAGATGCCGTCGAAGTTGAGGAGGGCGGAGGCGGTGTCCTCGACGTTCTCGGGGGCGACGGGGTGGGTGGAGGGGCGCTGGTCGGCGTCGTAGCCCCAGGGTTTGCGGGTGACGCCGAAGTCGGTCCAGGTGTCGGTGAAGCGGGTGGCCTCGGCGGTGGTCTGGTAGCCCATGTACTCGGCGAAGGACTCGTTGAGCCAGATGTCGTCCCACCAGCGGAGGGTGACGAGGTCGCCGAACCACATGTGGGCCATCTCGTGGGCGATGACCATGGCGCGGGTCTGGCGCTGGGTGTCGGTGACGGCGGACCGGAAGACGAACTCGTCGCGGAAGGTGACCAGTCCGGGGTTCTCCATGGCGCCGGCGTTGAACTCGGGGACGAACGCCTGGTCGTAGGAGTCGAAGGGGTAGGGCTCGGTGAACTTCTCGTGGTAGCGGTCGAAGCAGTCGCGGGTGACGTCGAGGAGTTCGTCGGCGTCGGCGTCGAGGTGGGGGGCGAGTGAGCGGCGGCAGTGGATGCCGAAGGGCAGGCCGCGGTGCTCGGTGCGCACGGAGTGCCAGGGGCCGGCGGCGACGGCGACCAGGTAGGTGGAGATCGGTGGGGTCGTGGCGGCCTTCCAGTGGCCGTCGCCGGTGTGTTCGGTGATGCCGTTGGCGAGCACCTTCCAGCCCTGGGGCGCCGTGACGGTCAGGTCGAAGACGGCTTTGAGGTCGGGCTGGTCGAAGGCGGCGAAGACGCGCTGGACGTCGTCCATGAACAGCTGGGTGTAGACGTAGGTCTCGCCGTCGGTGGGGTCGGTGAAGCGGTGCATGCCCTCGCCGGTGCGGGAGTAGCGCATGGCCGCTTCGACGCGCAGCTCGTGCTCGCCGGGGGTGAGGTCCTTGAGCGCCAGCCGGTTGCCGTCCAGGGTGTCGGTGTCGAGGGGCTGTCCGTCCAGGGTGACGGTGCGCAGTTCGGCGGGCTTGACCTCGACGAAGGTGTCCGCGGTGTCCGTTTCGCCGCGGACGGTGAACCGGACGGTGGTGCGGGAGTCGAAGGTCTCGTCCCCACGGGTGAGATCGAGGTCGATCGCGTAGTGGTGGACGTCGAGGAGCCGGGCACGGGTCTGCGCTTCGTCGCGCGTCAGTACGGACATGAACGCCATGCTGCCTGATGGCGTCGGTACGGCACAGAGGCGGATCGGTACGCGGATTATGTCCGGTCCGTTCCGGGGCCGCCGCCCACCCCGGCGTGCGCCCCCGTGGGTGGTGCGTGCACAGCGCGTGTGCCCGTGCGCGCACCTCGTGCCGGGGCCGGGTTCAGTGCGGCGCCGGGGTGGTCCCGTTGCCGTTGCTCTCCGCGATGCGCTCGTGGTGGTGGATGACCTCGGCGATGATGAAGTTCAGGAACTTCTCCGCGAACGCCGGGTCGAGTTTGGCGCTCTCGGCGAGGGCGCGCAGCCGGGCGATCTGCCTGGCCTCGCGGGCGGGGTCGGCGGGCGGCAGTTGGTGGCGGGCCTTGAGGTGGCCGACCTGCTGGGTGCACTTGAAGCGCTCGGCGAGCATGTGGACGACGGCCGCGTCGATGTTGTCGATGCTGTCCCGCAGCCGGCCCAGTTCCTCGCGGACGGCGGGGTCGACGGCACCGGTACCGGTGTTGCTGGTGGTCATGGGTGCCCACTTTACGGGCGGAGTCCCGGCCTGCGCAGTCCGTCTCAGGGCCCGAGAAGCTGTCCGGCCCGGCCGGCCGCGATGCGTTTGTGGAAGTAGACGTCCTCGTGCCCGCCGGGGACGCCCTCGATGCGGCCCCGCTCCCGGAAGCCGAGCCTCGGGTAGAAGCCGGGGGCCTGGAAGGTGTACGTGGACACGATCATGTCGGTGCAGCCGCGTCGGACGGCTTCGTCCTCCGCGGCGCGCATGAGCCGGCTGCCCCAGCCGGCCTGCCGCTGGTCCTCGCGTACCCAGAGCATGTCCACGCTGGCCAGGGTGGCCCAGGTCCAGGCGGTGAGTCCGCCGACGAGGGCGCCCGTGTCGTCGGTGACGCGGACGGTGAGGGGTCGGGTCCGCGCGCCTTGGGCGTGCGCGGTGTTGAAGGCGGTCAGTTCGTCGTCGAGTCGCCGTTCGAGGTCGGCGTCGGTGCCGCCCACGCTCAGTGAGGCGGTGACGGGGTGGCGGTGTTCGCTGGTCACGGTCCCGGATTGTGCCCGGGGGCCGGAGCGGGGGCGAACGGTTTGCGCCGGGCGGCGCGGGTGGCGGCGGCGCTCCTCGTACAGTGGGGAGGAGGGTTCCGACGTCTTGGGGGTTCGGGCGTGGCGAACGGCGGACCGGTCGAGCACGGTTTCCCGCACCTGGTGACGGTGCGGGAGGCCGTCACCGCGCTGTACAAGCGTTTGTCGTACGACACCGTCCGGACGTTCTCGGCCAGTGTGGCCCCGGCCGATGTGGCGTTCTGTGACACCGACGACCTGTATCTGGGGGCGCAGCGGGTCGCTCACGAGCTGGTGCGTCACTATCGTCTGCCCGACGCGCGGATGATCGTCTCCTTCCGTGAGATGACGCATGCGGCGAGTGTGGAACTCGCGGCGGGCCCGGAGTACTTCATCGAGCTGAACGACCGCTTCCGCAGGCATCGCCGGGACATCGGCGCGGCTCTGGCCCACGAGGTGATGCATGTGTATCTGCACCGTCTCGACCTGTCGTTCCCCAGCACGCGGGAGAACGAGATCCTCACCGACACGGCGACGACGTACCTGGGTGCCGGCTGGCTGCTCCTGGACGCCTACCGGGAGGACTCGGCGTCGTCGCAGAAGCTGGGGTACCTGACGCCGGAGGAGTTCGGCTACGTCCTGGCCAAGCGGGCGCTGGTCTTCGGTGAGGACCCGTCGGTGTGGTTCACCAGTCCGCAGGCCTACACCGCGTACGTCAAGGGCGCGGCCCTGGCCCGCCGGGACGAGCAGCAGCCGCCGCTCACCGCGGCCGGCTGGGCGGGCCGCCGCCGCTACGCCCGGGACCGTCGGCACGCGCTGGACCCGCGCGCCGCCGGGCTCCCGGCGGACGGCCCGTACGTCTTCACGCCGGGTGGGCAGGGTCCGCCGCGGGTGTCCTTTCCCTGCCCGACGTGTCACCAGCGGATCAGGGTGCCGGTGCGAGGGCGGGTGCGGGCGCGGTGCGGGCTGTGCCGGACGGTGCTGGAGTGCGACACGTAGGGGGCGCGGCCGGTGCTTGAATGCCGGTATGACACAGGCCATCGAAGAACCGTGGGGGATCAGTGTGGCCGGCGTCGGCACGGTGCGGGTGGAGCCCTCGCTCGCGCGGGTGCGGCCGGCGGTGGACGTGCTGGAGCCGTCTGCCGACGAGGCGTTCCGGAAGGCGGGGGCGGCCGTGGCGCGGCTGCGGGAGGTACTGCGCCGGCATGGCGTGCCGGACGCTTCGGTGTCGGGCTCGCGGCTCGGTCTCGCCTCGGAGTACGGCGGTCCCGGTGGTGGCCGAAGGCTCCTCGGCTACCGCTGTCAGGCGTCGTACTCGGTGGTGACGGAGGCGCTGGACGATCTGGAGCGGCTGATCGTGGACATGGTCGACGCGGGCGCGCACCGGATCGACAGCGTCGAGTTCGACGTGCTGGACAGGCCGGCGCTGCGCGACGAGGCCCGGCGCCGGGCCGTGGCCGACGCCCGCCGGAAGGCGCAGGTGTACGCGGAGGCGGCGGAGGTGCGGCTGGGCCCGGTGCTGCACGTCCAGGACGCGGGGACCGAGCCTCTCGCCGCGTTCCGTGTCGCCGGGTCCGGCGGCCCGTCCGGGGCGCTGGCGCCGGGCACGGTGGAGGTGTCGGCGGGGGTTCTGCTGGGCTTTTCCCTGCGGCACTGACCGAGGGCGGTGTCCGAGGTGATGGCCGGCGCCGTTACGGCCGTACGATGCCCTGCGCGCGTGCGGCCACCAGCCATGTGGGGAACTCGCCCACCAGGCGGTCGTACAGCTCGGCGTCGGAGACGTTCCGCGGGTCGCTGCCCGCGTGGAAGAACCCGGCGTTGTCGACGGTCCGCTTGTCCGGCACCGCCAGCTCGTCGAGCTTGCGCAGGTACTCGAACTGCCGGCTGCCCGGGTCGCCGAAGCCGACGAACTGCCAGAACAGCGGAAGTCGTGCCGCTTTGCACAGGTATCGTTCGGCGGCGAGCCGGTTGACCGGGCCGCCGTCTGTCTGGAAGACGACCAGGGCGGGGTGGCGGGCCCCGCTGTCGAGGTAGTGGTCGATGACGGCGTCCATGGCCAGGTGGTAGCTGGTCCTGCCCATGTGCCCGAGGTCCGACACGATGCGTTCGACGCGTCCCTGGTGGTCGGCGAGCGCGATCTCGGTGACGGCGTCGACGTCCGTGGAGAAGAACACCACCGGCACGGTGCCGTCGTCGTCGAGGTGGGCGGACAGCCCCAGCACCCGGTCGGCGAGTGCCTGCACACTGCCGTCCTTGTAGTACGGCTTCATCGATCCGGAGTAGTCGACGACGAGGTAGACGGCTGCCCTCGTCCCCTCCAGTCCGTGCTTGGTGAGCGACACCCCGGCGCGCTTGTACAGGTCGACCAGCGCGGGCGCCGTCTCCCGCACCTCGGTGAGACTGATCGCGGCCATGCGGACTCCCCCGTCACCCCGTACGTACGGCTTTCGGCTGCCGAGGTTACGGCACGGCGAGCGGCCCCGGGTGTGCGACGGCGCCTGCCCCTTCGTCCGGTCGGGGACGGGGCAGACGCCATCTCGGGGGGTCTGGGGGGAATCCCCCCAGAGTGCCCGCCCGTACGCCTTTGTACGGGACGTTCTTCTGTTGTCGCGTCCGTCAGACCGTCAGTGCCCGGTCCGTCGGGCGGATCGGGGCCGGCAGGTCGCTGGCTCCGGTCAGGAAGCGGTCGGCGCCGCGGGCGGCCGAGCGGCCCTCCGCGATCGCCCAGACGATGAGGGACTGGCCGCGGCCGGCGTCACCGGCGACGAACACACCCGGCACGTTGGTCTGGAAGTCGGCGTCCCGGGCGATGTTACCGCGTTCGTCGAGCTCCAGTCCGAACTGGTCGACCAGTCCGTTCTCCCGGTCGGTGCCGGTGAAGCCCATGGCGAGCGTGACCAGCTGGGCCGGGATCTTGCGCTCGGTCCCCGGCTTGGGGGTGAGCTTCCCGTCGACGAACTCGACCTCGCTCATGTGCAGCCACTGGACGTTGCCGTCCTCGTCGCCCTCGAAGTGGGTGGTGGAGACGGAGTAGACCCGCTCGCCGCCCTCCTCGTGGGCGGAGGTGACCTTGTAGAGCATCGGGAAGGTCGGCCACGGCTGGCGCACCGCGTCCCGCTCCTCGCCCGGCCGGGGCATGATCTCCAGCTGGGTGACGGAGGCCGCGCCCTGGCGGTGGGCGGTGCCCACGCAGTCGGCGCCGGTGTCGCCGCCGCCGATGACGACGACGTGCTTGCCCTCGGCGGAGATGGGGGCGGTGACGTAGTCGCCCTCCTGGACCTTGTTGGCCAGGGGCAGGTACTCCATCGCCTGGTGGATGCCCCTCAGCTCGCGGCCGGGAACGGGCAGGTCGCGTGCGGTGGTGGAGCCGGCGGCGATGACGACGGCGTCGTACCGCTTCTTCAGGTCGGTGGCCGGCAGGTCGCGGCCGATCTCGACGCCGGTGCGGAACCGGGTGCCCTCCGCGCGCATCTGCTCGATACGGCGGTTGATGTGCCGCTTCTCCATCTTGAACTCGGGGATGCCGTACCGCAGGAGGCCCCCGATGCGGTCGGCCCGCTCGTAGACGGCGACCGTGTGACCGGCCCGGGTCAGCTGCTGGGCGGCGGCGAGGCCCGCCGGGCCCGAGCCGATGACCGCGACCGTCTTGCCCGACAGGCGCTCGGGGACCTGCGGGGCGACGTCCCCGGTCTCCCACGCCTTGTCGATGATCGAGACCTCGACGTTCTTGATGGTGACCGCCGGCTGGTTGATGCCGAGCACGCACGCCGACTCGCACGGCGCGGGGCACAGGCGGCCGGTGAACTCCGGGAAGTTGTTGGTGGCGTGCAGACGCTCGGACGCCGCCGACCAGTCCTCGCGGTAGGCGTAGTCGTTCCACTCGGGGATCAGGTTTCCGAGCGGACAGCCGTTGTGGCAGAACGGGATGCCGCAGTCCATGCAGCGGCTGGCCTGCTTGCTGATGATCGGCAGCAGGGAGCCGGGGACGTAGACCTCGTTCCAGTCCTTGACGCGCTCCTCGACGGGGCGGGTCTTGGCGACCTCACGGCCGTGGTTCAGGAAGCCCTTCGGGTCAGCCATTGATCGCCGCCTCCATCATCTTCTCGGTGATCTCGGACTCGGAGAGACCGGCTCGCTCGGCGGCGTCCTTGGCGGCGAGCACTGCCTTGTACGTGCTGGGGATGATCTTGCTGAAGCGCTCCACCGCGGTGGGCCAGTCGGCGAGCAGCTTCTCGGCGACCGTGGAGCCGGTCTCCTCGGCGTGGCGGCGCACCACGTCGTGCAGCCAGTCCTTGTCGGCGTCGTCCAGTGGCTGGATCGCGTCCAGGTTGCCGACGTTGACGTTGTCGCGGTCGAGGTCGACGACGTACGCGATGCCGCCGGACATGCCGGCCGCGAAGTTGCGCCCGGTCTCGCCGAGGACGACCGCGTGGCCGCCGGTCATGTACTCGCACCCGTGGTCGCCCACGCCCTCCGAGACGACCAGCGCGCCGGAGTTGCGGACGCAGAAGCGCTCGCCGACCTTGCCGCGCAGGAACATCTCGCCGCCGGTGGCGCCGTAGCCGATGGTGTTGCCGGCGATGGTGGAGTACTCGGCGAGGTGGTCGGCGCCCCGGTCGGGGCGGACGACGATCCGGCCGCCGGAGAGGCCCTTGCCGACGTAGTCGTTGGCGTCGCCCTCCAGGCGCAGCGTGATGCCGCGCGGGACGAAGGCGCCGAAGGACTGGCCGGCGGAGCCGGTGAAGGTGATGTCGACGGTGTCGTCGGGCAGGCCCGCGCCGCCGAACTTCTTGGTGACCTCGTGGCCGAGCATGGTGCCGACCGTGCGGTTGATGTTGCGGATCGCGACCTGGGCGCGCACCGGCGGGGCGTCGGTGGCGTCCGTGGCGGCCAGCGCCTCCGACGCGAGCCGGATCAGCTCGTTGTCGAGCGCCTTCTCCAGGCCGTGGTCCTGGCCGACGGCCTGGTGGCGCACCGCGCCCTCGGGCAGGTCGGGCACGTGGAACAGCGGCTCCAGGTCCAGGCCCTGCGCCTTCCAGTGGGTGACGGCGCGGGTCACGTCGAGGGTCTCGGCGTGACCGACGGCCTCCTCGATGGAGCGGAAGCCCAGCTCGGCGAGGATCTCGCGGACCTCTTCGGCGATGAACTGGAAGAAGTTCACGATGTACTCGGCCTTGCCGGAGAACCGGTCCCTGAGGGTCGGGTTCTGGGTGGCGATGCCGACCGGGCAGGTGTCCAGGTGGCAGACGCGCATCATGACGCAGCCGGAGACGACGAGCGGCGCGGTCGCGAAACCGAACTCCTCGGCGCCCAGCAGCGCGGCGATGACGACGTCCCGGCCGGTCTTGAGCTGGCCGTCGGTCTGGACGACGATCCGGTCGCGCAGGCCGTTGAGCAGCAGGGTCTGCTGGGTCTCGGCGAGGCCGAGCTCCCAGGGGCCGCCCGCGTGCTTGAGACTCGTCAGGGGCGAGGCGCCCGTGCCGCCGTCGTGGCCGGAGATGAGCACCACGTCCGCGTGCGCCTTCGACACACCCGCCGCGACCGTGCCGACGCCGACCTCGGAGACCAGCTTGACGTGGATCCGCGCCTGCGGGTTCGCGTTCTTCAGGTCGTGGATGAGCTGGGCCAGGTCCTCGATGGAGTAGATGTCGTGGTGCGGCGGCGGGGAGATCAGGCCGACGCCGGGGGTGCTGTGCCGGGTCCTGGCGACCCAGGGGTACACCTTGTGGCCGGGCAGCTGGCCGCCCTCGCCGGGCTTGGCGCCCTGGGCCATCTTGATCTGGATGTCGTCCGCGTTGACCAGGTACTCGCTGGTGACGCCGAAGCGGCCGGAGGCGACCTGCTTGATGCTGGAGCGGCGCGCCGGGTCGTACAGGCGCTCCGGGTCCTCGCCGCCCTCACCGGTGTTGGACTTGCCGCCCAGCTGGTTCATGGCGATGGCGAGGGTCTCGTGCGCCTCCTGGGAGATGGAGCCGTACGACATGGCGCCGGTGGAGAAGCGCTTGACGATCTCGCTGACCGGCTCGACCTCGTCGAGGGGGACCGGCTGCCGGTCGGACTTGAAGCCGAACAGGCCGCGCAGCGTCATCAGCCGCTCGGACTGCTCGTTGACCCGCTCGGTGTACTGCTTGAAGACGTCGTAGCGGCCGGAGCGCGTGGAGTGCTGGAGGCGGAAGACCGTCTCCGGGTCGAACAGGTGGGGCTCGCCCTCGCGGCGCCACTGGTACTCGCCGCCGATGTCCAGCGCGCGGTGGGCCGGCGCGATGCCGCTCGCCGGGTACGCCTTGGCGTGCCGGGCGGCGACCTCCTTGGCGATGACGTCGATGCCGACGCCGCCGATCTTGGTGGCGGTGCCGTTGAAGTACTTCGCGACGAAGTCCTCGTCGAGACCGACGGCCTCGAAGACCTGGGCGCCGCGGTAGGAGGCGACGGTGGAGATGCCCATCTTGGACATGACCTTGAGGACGCCCTTGCCCAGGGCGTAGATCAGGTTCTTGATGGCCTTCTCGGGCGCGCCGTCCTCGGCCTGCAGGAAGGTGCCGGCGCGGACCAGGTCCTCGACGGACTCCATCGCCAGGTACGGGTTGACGGCGGCGGCGCCGTAGCCGATGAGCAGGGCGACGTGGTGGACCTCGCGGACGTCGCCGGCCTCGACCAGCAGGCCCACCTCGGTGCGCTGCTTGGTGCGGATGAGGTGGTGGTGGACGGCCGCGGTGAGCAGCAGTGAGGGGATCGGGGCGTGCTCGGCGTCCGAGTGGCGGTCGGAGAGGACGATCAGGCGGGCGCCGTTCTCGATGGCGGCGTCGGTCTCGGCGCAGATCTCCTCGATGCGCGCGGCCAGCGCGTCGCCGCCGCCGTGCACCCGGTACAGGCCGGAGAGGGTCGCGGCCTTGAAGCCGGGCATGTCGCCGTCGGCGTTGATGTGGATGAGCTTGGCCAGCTCGTCGTTGTCGATGACCGGGAAGGGCAGCAGGACGCTGCGGCAGGAGGCGGCGCTCGGGTCGAGCAGGTTGCCCTGCGGGCCCAGCGAGCTGCGCAGGGAGGTGACCAGTTCCTCGCGGATGGCGTCCAGCGGCGGGTTGGTGACCTGGGCGAAGAGCTGGGTGAAGTAGTCGAAGAGCAGCCGGGGGCGCTCGGAGAGCGCGGCGATGGGCGAGTCGGTGCCCATGGAGCCGATCGGCTCGGCGCCGGCCTTGGCCATCGGCGCGAGGATGACGCGCAGCTCCTCCTCGGTGTAGCCGAAGGTCTGCTGGCGGCGGGTGACCGAGGCGTGGGTGTGCACGATGTGCTCGCGCTCGGGGAGGTCGGACAGCTCGATCTCGCCGGCTTCCATCCACTCGGCGTAGGGCTGCTCGGCGGCGAGCTGCGCCTTGATCTCGTCGTCCTCGATGATGCGGTGCTCGGCGGTGTCCACGAGGAACATGCGGCCGGGCTGCAGGCGGCCCTTGCGGACGACCCTGGCCGGGTCGATGTCGAGGACGCCGACCTCGGAGCCGAGGACGACGAGGCCGTCGTCGGTGACCCAGTAGCGGCCGGGGCGCAGGCCGTTGCGGTCGAGCACGGCGCCGACCTGGGTGCCGTCGGTGAAGGTGACGCAGGCGGGGCCGTCCCAGGGCTCCATCATCGTGGAGTGGAACTGGTAGAAGGCGCGCCGGGCCTCGTCCATCGAGTCGTGGTTCTCCCACGCCTCCGGGATCATCATCAGCACGGAGTGCGGCAGCGAGCGCCCGCCGAGGTGCAGCAGCTCCAGCACCTCGTCGAAGGAGGCGGAGTCGGAGGCGTCCGGCGTGCAGATCGGGAAGATCCGCTCCAGGTCCGAGGACGAACCGAACAGGTCGGAGGCGAGCTGGGACTCCCGGGCGCGCATCCAGTTGCGGTTGCCCTTGACCGTGTTGATCTCGCCGTTGTGCGCGACGAAGCGGTACGGGTGGGCGAGCGGCCAGCTCGGGAAGGTGTTCGTGGAGAACCGGGAGTGCACGAGCGCGATCGCGGAGGCGAAGCGGCGGTCGGACAGGTCCGGGAAGAAGGGCTCCAGCTGGCCGGTGGTCAGCATGCCCTTGTAGACGATGGTCCGCGCGGACAGCGACGGGAAGTAGACGCCGGCCTCGCGCTCGGCGCGCTTGCGCAGTGCGAAGGCGCGGCGGTCGAGGGCGATGCCCTGCGACGCCCCGTCCGCCACGAAGAGCTGGCGGAAGACCGGCATGGTCGAACGGGCGGTGGCGCCCAGCAGCTGCGGGGCGACCGGGACCTCGCGCCAGCCGAGGACGGTGAGGCCCTCCTCGGACGCGATCGTCTCGATGCGCGAGACGGCGTCCTCGGTGCCGTCCACCGGCAGGAAGGCGATGCCGACGGCGTACGCCCCGGCCTCGGGCAGGTCGAATCCGGCCACCTCGCGGAAGAAGGCGTCCGGCACCTGGGAGAGGATGCCCGCGCCGTCGCCCGAGTCGGGCTCGGAACCGGTGGCGCCACGGTGTTCCAGGTTGCGCAGCACGGTGAGCGCCTGGTCGACCAGGGTGTGGGACGCCTCGCCGGTGAGAGTGGCGACGAAACCGACGCCACAGGCGTCGTGCTCGTTGCGGGGGTCGTACATACCCTGCGCAGCAGGGCGAGCATCCATGAAGGACCAGTTCTGGCCATTCGCGGAGTGCTGGGACGGCTGGCGCGGCGTACGCATCGGCTCTCCCGTCGTCGTCATCTGGCATGTTCAAGTGCCGAGGGACGACGTTGGCCCTCTGCGTGGCTACGAAATTTCGTGCAGGTTACATGATGGAGCGGTTCTCGGACACTGGGATAATCCGTTCCAGCATGCGGACACCGGGGTCTCGCGGCGGGGGTACCGCACCCGGCGGTGGAAGCTGTGGGGACCGAAGCGGACAGATCGGTGTCCGTCGGCCCGGAGGGAGCGCCGTCGCTCACTCCACGAGTGCGCGGCAGGCTTCATTGCCCACAGCGCTTACGGCTCATGCCCGGGGATCACGCGCTCGAAACCAGCGAGTAACGGCTACTTATGCGGTCCGACGCATAAGTTCGAGCCTGGCTATCCTACGGCCGTTCCGAACACGCTGCCCAGGGCGTACGTCACACCGGCCGCCGCGCCACCGAGGGCGAGCTGCCGCAGACCGCTGTACCACCAGCTGCGCGCCGTCACCTTGGCGACCACCGCGCCGCACAGGAACAGCCCGGCCAGCGCGAGCAGCACCGCGGGCCACAGCGCACTGGCGCCGAGCAGGAACGGCAGGACGGGAAGCAGCGCGCCCAGCGCGAAGGAGCCGAACGACGACACGGCCGCGACCAGCGGCGAGGGCAGGTCGCCGGGGTCGATGCCCAGCTCCTCGCGGGCGTGTATCTCCAGGGCCTGCTCCGGGTCGCGGGACAGCTGGCGGGCCACCTCGCGCGCCAGGTCCGGCTCGACGCCCCGCGCCTCGTAGAGCGCGGCCAGCTCGGCCTCCTCGTCCGCCGGGTGCTTGCGCAGCTCCCGGCGTTCCACGTCCAGCTCGGCCTCGACGAGCTCGCGCTGCGAGGCCACGGAGGTGTACTCGCCGGCGGCCATGGAGAAGGCGCCGGCGGCCAGGCCGGCCAGACCGCTCAGCACGACGGTCTGCTGACCGGCCGCGCCGCCCGCGACGCCGGTCATCAGGGCCAGGTTGGAGACCAAGCCGTCCATCGCGCCGAAGACGGCGGGGCGCAGCCAGCCGCCGTTCACGTCACGGTGGGTGTGGTTGTCGCGGTGCGCCTCGTGCAGCGACGCCTCGGTCTCGATGATGGCCATGCGGGCCCCCCTGAAGGCTAGTTTGGATTGGTTCTACTTTTTAACAACACCAAATCTACGTCGGTCATTTCCCCGTCGCCAGCAAGGAAAGGCTGGGCTTACCTGCGGTTTTACCCTCGGCCGCTCATCCGTGATCATGACCTCACAGATGTCGACCGGGTGACGCTGCGGCTCATGAGGCTGCGGGGCGCACCGCACCGGGGACAGATCCGCAAAGGGAGAGGAGAGGCCGCATGGCATCCACCGCCTGGGTCCCCCCGGCCCCCGCGCCCGGCGACGCCGCCGGGCTCCGCGAACGGGCCCGGGGCGCGCTGCTCGGACTGGCCGTCGGGGACGCCCTCGGGGCGCCGGCCGAGAACCTGAAGCCCTCCGAGATCCGCGCCCGCTGGGGTCGCATCACGGGGTACGTAGCCGAGAAGCCGGCCGGCACCGACGACACGGAGTACGCGATCTTCTCGGGCCTCCTGCTGGCCCGGTACGGCTCCGCGCTCACCGCGGCCCATGTGGAGACGGCCTGGCACGAGTGGATCGCGGACCGGGAGGAGGGACCCTTCCGGGGCGCGGGCTTCAGCGAACGCGGCACGCTGGAGAACCTGCGCCGTGGCCTCGCCGCCCCCATCTCCGCCCAGCACCGCCATGCCTGGAGCGACGGGCTGGCCATGCGGGCCGCGCCCCACGGCGTGTTCGCGGCGGGCCGCCCCGCCGAGGCGGCCCGGCTGGTGGCGATCGACGGTTCGGTCAGCCACGACGGGGAGGGCATCTACGGCGGGCAGGCGGTGGCGGCGGGGGTCGCGGCGGCCATGGCGGGCGCGCCGGCCGTCGCCGTGGTGGCCTCCGCCCTGGCCGTCGTCCCGGACGACTCCTGGACGGCCCGGTGTCTGCGCCGCGCGATGACGGCGGCCCACCGCGGGGAACGCGCCGTCCGCTCCGCGGTGGTCATCGGCGGCTACCCCTGGACCGACCTCGCCCCCGAGGCGGTCGCCCTCGCCTTCGGCGCGTACGCGGCGGCCGACGGCGAGTTCACCGACGCCGTGCTGACGGCCGTCAACATGGGCCGCGACGCCGACACCACGGCGGCGGTGGCCGGCGCCCTGGCCGGCGCGACCCGGGGCGTCCGTGCCATCCCGGCCGAGTGGGCGGCGGCGATCGGACCGGCGCGCGGCAGCTGCCTGCCGGCGATGGCCGGGCACCACGTCCTGAAGGTGGCGGACCTGCTGACCCGCGCGGCGCGGGGGACGAAGGGGAGCACACGCCACGAGGCGGTGGCGGAGGTGCGGCCGTGACCAGGGCCCGTCCCGCCGGAGAGGGACCGGCCACCACGGCGTACGTCGCCCCGCCCGGGGCTCCGGAGCGGTCCGGGTCCGCCGGGAGCGGAAGCCTCCGCTCCGGACCCGAGCCCGCCACGCCGGCGCGTACGGCGCACGGGCCCGACCGCGTCGAGGGCCTGCTCCTCGGTCTCGCCGCGGGGGACGCCGCGGGCTGGCCCGCCGCCCGGCACCGGGCCGCGCGGATGCCCGAGTGGACGCGCCGGCTCACCCGCGAACTGGACACCTTCGCCGAGCAGAACGCCACCACCACCCTCCCCGTCCCCATCGCCCTGAACCAGCCCCCGGAACCGCTGCGCCTCGGCCCGTCGGACGACGCCGAGTGGGCGGCGTTCGCGGCGGAGGCGGTGCTGCGGGCCGGGGACGACGGCGCGCTCGGGGACCTCGGCCGGGAGCGCCGGATACGGGCGGCGATCGACCTGACCTGGAACGCCGTCGCCAGCGAGGTGGCCGCGGCGACCGAACGCGCCCCGGAGGCCGAGTCGGCGGTACTGCCGCTGCGGGCCCGCATCTCGGTACGGGCCGGGCTCGGCAACCTCGCCGCCGGCCTGCGCCCGCCCGCCACCGGCCACGACAACCCGCACTACTTCGACGACGCCGCATGCGTGCGGGCCTGCGTCCTCGCCGTCGCCCACCCCGGCGCGCCGGGGCCCGCCGCCGACCTCGCCGAGTTCGACGCCCGCTACACCCAGGACGGCGACGGCGTGCACGGCGCCCGGGCCATGGCGGCGGCACTGGCGTGCGCGCTCGACGGCGCCGGCGTACGCACCTGCGTGACGGCCGCGCTCGCCGAGCTCCCCGAGGAGACGGAGATCGGCCGCAACGCCCGGCAGGCACTGGCCCTGGCGGCGGCCGCGGAGAGCACCTTCGCCCTGGTCCCGCTGCTGGAGCACCAGATCGTCGACCACGTCTACAGCTACGGCGTCGCCGCCGCCGAGACCGTCCCCGTGGCCCTCGCCCTGGCCACCGCCGCCCACGGCCGGATCGCGGAGGCGGTGCCGGCGGCGGCCTGCCTGTCCCGCGTCGCGGACTCGGCCCCGGCCCTGGCGGGCGCCCTCACCGGCGCCCTGGGCGGCGGCGCGTCGATCCCCGGGTCCTGGCGCGACGCCTGCCGCACGCTCCCCGGCTGCGTACTGCCCCGGCTCACCGGTACCGACCTGGTGGAGCTGGCCGGACTCCTGCACGCCACCCGACCGTCCCCGCCCGAAGGACGCGACACGACATGACCCCCAGCACAAGCACACCGGACGACGGCACGGCGAGCCTGGAGGAGCGCGTCACCGGCGCCCTCGTCGGCGCGGCCGTCGGCGACGCGCTCGGCGGCCCGGTCGAGGGCTACTCCCCCGAGCAGATCCTCGAACGCCACGGCGGCCGCGTCCACGGCGTCGTCGGCCCCTGGAACGGCGACGCCTGGCGCACGGCCCGCCCGCTCGCTCCGTACCACAAGGGTGACGGCCACGTCACCGACGACACCCTGATGACCCACGCGCTGGTACGGGTGTACGGCACGGTCCGCGACCACCTCGACGCCTACGCGGTCGCCGAGCACCTCGTCCCGGACCTGATGACCGCTCCGCGCTGGATCCCGGAGCTGGAGGCCGAGGCGCTCCCCCTCCAGCGGATCTTCCTGGCGGAGAAGTGGCTGGTGGCGAGGATCCACTACGGTCACGCGGACCCGCGCGAGGCGGGCACCGGCAACATCGTCAACTGCGGCGCCGCGATGTACATGGCCCCGGTCGGCCTGGTCAACGCGGCCCATCCGGCGGGCGCGTACGCCGAGGCGCTGGACGTCGCGGGTGCGCACCAGTCGTCGTACGGCCGTGAGGCGGCCGGTGTCCTCGCGGCGGCGGTGGCCGCGGCGTGCGCGCCGGGGGCGACGCCGGACTCGGTGGTGGGGGCCTGTCTGTCCCTGGCGAAGGACGGCACGCGGTCGGCGATCGAGGCCGTCTGCGACGTGGCGTCGCGGTACTCGGACTACGAGTCGGCACTCGCGCCGCTGCGGGCGGCGGTGGCCCCGTACGACACGGTGGGCCCCGACTACCGCTCCCCCTGTCTGGGAGCCCGCCGCCCGTCCCGCCTGCACGCGATCGAGGAACTCCCCGTGGCCCTGGGCATGCTGCTCGTCGCCGGCGGCGACTACCGGCACGCGGTCCTCGGCGCGGTCAACTACGGCCGCGACTGCGACTCCATCGCCACGATGGCGGGCGCGCTGGCCGGGGCGCTGGGCTCCCCGGTCCCCGAGGACTGGGCGAAGACGGTCGCGGAGGCCAGCCGCCTGGACCTGTGGCAGCCGGCGGCGACGCTCACCGAGGTGGCCCGGGAGGTCTTCGCACGGGACGTACGGCGGCGGCGCGCCCACGAGCGGGCGTTCACCGCGATCGGGGGCGCGGGATGCTCCGACTGACCTGGGTGCAGCCCGAGGACCTGATCGGCCACGAGCTGCGCCAGGCGGAACAGGACGGCCGCGACGCCTCCTCGGTCGCGGCCCGCTGGCGGGCGGCGGGCGGCTGCGAGGCCCCCGCCCGGGCGGGCGCGTCCGCCCGGCCGGCCTCGCCCCGCCTGCGCCTGCTCGCGGAGGAGCTGCTGGACGAACTGGCGGAGCTGCCCAGCCCGTTGGCGGCGGTGGAACCGACGGAGCTGGCGGACATCAGGGCCCTGTGCCCGAACTGGCCGGCACCGGCCCCGACGCCGCACGCCCGGTCCTCCCGGGCGCCGTCGGCGGGGGCCCCGTACGAAAGCGGGCGGGCCCTGCCGCCGGGCCGGGTTCCACAGGGGCCGGGGACGGGCGCCCACCGCCGGGGCCCACGCCGCGGCGCCGAAAGCCCTGCGGCCCCGCACCCGGCCCCGGCGTCGGCACCGGCCGCACGTACGGCCGTGTCCCGCCTGGAAGCCGCCTGGCTCGGCAGAGCCGCCGGATGCCTCCTGGGCAAGCCCGTCGAGAAGCTCCCGCTGGAGGGCATCCGCCGCCTCGCGCGGGCCACCGGCAACTGGCCGCCGAACACGTACTTCACGGCCCGGGGCCTCCCCCCGGACCTCACCGCGGCGTACCCCTGGAACCGCCGCTCGGCGGCCACCTCCCTCGCCGAGAACATCGACGGCATGCCCGAGGACGACGACCTCGACCACCCCCTCCTCGCCCTGCTGCTCCTCCAGCGCCACGGCAAGGCCTTCACCACGGTCGACGTCGCCCGCGTCTGGCTCGACGAACTCCCCGCCGGCCGCGCCTTCACCGCCGAACGCGTCGCCTACCGCAATCTGCTGACCGGTCTCGAACCCCCGCACACCGCCCGCCACCGCAACCCCTTCCGCGAGTGGATCGGCGCCCTGATCCGCGCCGACGTACACGGCTGGACCAACCCCGGCGACCCGGCCGCCGCGGCCGGGCAGGCCCACCGCGACGCGGTCCTCACCCACACCGCCAACGGCGTCTACGCCGCGATGTTCACCGCGGCCGCCATCGCCACCGCCGCCACCGGCACCCACGACGTCCACGCCTGCCTGCGCGCGGGCCTCACGGTCGTCCCGCCCGCCTCCCGCCTCGCCGAAGCCGTCCGCCGGGCCGTGCGTCTCGCCGAGACCCACGACGACTTCGACACCGTCGTGCACGAGCTCCACGCCCGCTACTCCCCCACCCACCACTGGGTCCACGCGGTCCCCAACACCGCCCTGATCGCCGCCGCCCTCACCCACGCGGACGGCGACTTCACCGGCTCGGTCTCCCGTGCCGTGTCGGGCGGCTGGGACACCGACTCCAACGGCGCCACCGCCGGCAGCCTCGCCGGCCTGCTCGCCGGTGCCCCCGACGCGCTGCCCGAGCACTGGACGACCCCGCTGAAGAACCGCCTGGCCACCTCGGTCGGCGACTTCGACGGCACCGGTTTCGACACCCTCGCCCACCTCACCCACACGGAGGCCACCCGCCCATGCCCCCGCCCGTCGTGACCCCCGCGCCCGCCCCGCTGACCGGTCTGCGTG
>NZ_JAGMUE010000155.1:0-652 GCF_019049165.1 Streptomyces sp. AC627_RSS907 | reverse complement strand
ATCGAGCGAGCTTCTGTATCCGGCCATCGGGGTATGCCCCGGTTGTCCGGACCGCGGCGGGACGAGGCCGCGCGGTCCCCGTCGCCGCCGCTGTTCCCCGCCCTGTTCCACGAGTGCCATTCCCCCCTCTTACGCTTTCTCCCCTAACTTTGCCTCACCTTTTCTCTCACCATCAGGAGAATTCAGTGACACCGGAGATTGAGAACGCCTTCGCCGCGATCCGGAGTGAGTACGGCTCCGACTCCATCGAGCGCGTGGAGGAGATGCTCGACAGCAAGAAGCAGGAGCGCCACCCGTTGCAACAGGGCGCCAAGTGGATCATGCCGGGAATTTCCCAGCAGCCCTGGCACGATCCGTACGGACATGCCGAGCACACGCCCTTCATAGCCGCCCTCGAGGAGCAGCACGGAGCGATCAAGTCGGAACTGGAGACGGCCTGGGCCGCGCGGCGCGAGGCTTTTTCCAACTACGAGCACTACCTGACGCCGCAGGATGACTGGCAGGCGCTCTACCTCTACCGCAAGGGGGGCCTGGTCGCGGAGTCGCAGCCGACGGCGCCGACGGCGTACAAGGTGCTCAAGGAGTTCGCCGTCGACACCGAGAAGATCTGCCCGCTCCTCGAATGCCATTTCTCCACACTGCTGCCCGGCGC
>NZ_JAGMUE010001533.1:0-729 GCF_019049165.1 Streptomyces sp. AC627_RSS907 | reverse complement strand
CCGTCACATCGCTACGACAAGCCCCCGCCAGCGCGCGCCCGGCGCGTCGACGGGGGCTTTCGTCATGGGAGCTGGCAACGATCCCATCGCGTCCTACGATCGGTAGTGCCTCGCTCCGCGAGGTCGAATGCTCGATCGTCCATCGAACCGCCACCGCTGAGGAGTTCTCGTCATGACGGAACAGGTCTGGGTGAAGTCGTCCTACAGCGGCGGCCAAGGCGAGTGTGTTGAGTGGGCCCCCAGCCGCGTCGCCGCCACCGGCACCGTCCCGGTCCGTGACAGCAAGGATCCGCTCGGCCCCGCTCTGCGCTTCGACGTGTCGGCCTGGTCCGCGTTCGTCGCGGGCGTCAAGGCCGGCGACTTCGGCGCCTGAGCCCGTCGCATCGCTACGACAGGCCCCCGCCAGCGCACCGGCGGGGGCTTTCGTCGTTCGTACGGTCACGGCTCCCGGCACACACGGGGGCCACGGCGCCCCGCCGGCTCAGGCGCCGGGCAGGAGGTGCCGCAGGCTGTTCGGGTGCTCGCGCAGGTAGTCGGCCAGGGAGCGGGCGGGGCTGCCGGTGAGGCGGGGGACGACGTCGGAGACGGCGCTCATCTCGTTGCTGGCGATCGCCTCGTACGAGCTGACCCAGCCCGCGAGTTCCCAGGCCGCGGCGTTGTAGCCGGCCCGGGACGCGTACGCCTCCTCCTGCGTCTCGGCGACGTAGCGCACCTCGCGTCCGCTGGCAC
>NZ_JAGMUE010001532.1:0-563 GCF_019049165.1 Streptomyces sp. AC627_RSS907 | reverse complement strand
AGCAGGTCGGGCCGCTTGGGCTCGACGTGGTCGCCGGAGGACTCGCCACGCAGCCGGCGGCCGATCCAGGGGACCAGGTGCTCGCGCGCCCAGTGGATGTTGTCCCGGCGCACGGCCGCGGCGGGGCGCTGGGCCAGCGGCGGCCAGGGCTGGTCGGGGTCGGCGCACACCTCGAGGCCGAGGACCTGCGCGGCGCGCAGGGCGACCCGGGTGTGACCGTCGGGCGACAGGTGCAGGCGGTCAGCGCTCCAGGCGCGCCGGTCCTGCACGGAGCGCAGCGACCACAGGTCGAGCACCGGGCAGTCGTAGCGGTCGGCGATGGCGCGCACGTGCGCCGTGTACGTCGCGATCTTCCCGCGTAGATGCCGCAGCACCGGCACGTCGCGCGTGTCGAAGCCGGTGCACACCAGCACGGTGCCCACGGACGACGCGAGCTTGGCCACCGCCGCCTCGTACCGGCTGGCGACGTCGTCCGGGTCGCTGCCCGGTCGCAGGATGTCGTTGCCGCCCGCGCAGAACGACACGAGTTCGGGCCCCAGCTCAAGGACGCGCGGCACCTGCTC
>NZ_JAGMUE010001531.1:0-613 GCF_019049165.1 Streptomyces sp. AC627_RSS907 | reverse complement strand
GCGAGTCGCTGCTGACCTACGCGCTGTGCGTGGAGGAGATCGCCCGAGGCTGGATGAGCGTCTCGGGGATCATCAACACGCACTTCATCGTGGCGTACATGCTCAAGCAGCACGGCACCCAGGAGCAGAAGGACTACTTTCTGCCGAAGATGGCCGCGGGCGAGATCCGTGGCGCGTTCTCGATGTCGGAGCCGGCGCTCGGTTCGGATGTGTCATCCATCACATCCAAGGGCGTGCGCGACGGCGACGACTTCCTGCTCACCGGACAGAAGATGTGGCTCACCAACGGCGGCACCTCCTCGTTGGTCGCGGTGCTGTGCCGGACCGACGAGGGGCTCTCCCCGAAGGAGGCCGCCGCCAAGCCGCACCGCTCGATGACTACGTTCCTGGTCGAGAAGGAGCCGGGCTTCGGCGAGGTGCGCCCGGGCCTGACCATCCCCGGCAAGATCGACAAGATGGGTTACAAGGGCGTCGACACCACCGAGCTGATCATGGACGGGCTGCGCGTCCCGGCCGATCGCGTGCTCGGCGGAGCCACGGGACGCGGCTTCTACCAGATGATGGACGGCGTCGAGGTCGGCCGCGTGAACGTCGCGGCGCGCGGCTGCGGGGT
>NZ_JAGMUE010001530.1:0-615 GCF_019049165.1 Streptomyces sp. AC627_RSS907 | reverse complement strand
GGCTTGACCGCCGCGATGCCCGCCTCCTGCGCCGCGTACACCGCGTCGTAGATCTTGCGCTGGAGCGGGCTGAACGTGCCGTTGATCGGCATCGTGCGGGTGACGTCGGCCGTGTAGAGGGTGTGCGTCTCGACGCCGGCGTCGAGCAGCAGCAGCTCACCGGGGCGGACCGGGCCGTCGTTGCGCACCCAGTGCAGGGTGGTCGCGTGCGGGCCGGCGGCGCAGATGGAGCCGTAGCCGATGTCGTTGCCCTCGACCCGGGCGCGGAGGAAGAAGGTGCCCTCGATGTAGCGCTCGGAGGTGGCCTCGGCCTTGTCGAGGACGCGTACGACGTCCTCGAAGCCGCGCACCGTGGAGTCCACGGCCTTCTGCAGCTCGGCGATCTCGAACTCGTCCTTGACCAGCCGCAGTTCGCTCAGGAAGGACTTCAGCTCCTCGTCGCGCTCGGCGGTGACCTTGTCGGTCAGCGCCGCCTCCAGGCCCGCGTCGTGCCCGCGCACGATGCGCACCGGGCCGCTCGCCTCGGCCAGCGCGCCGGCCACCTCGCGCACGTCCGCGCAGGGCAGCCCGTAGAGCTGCTCGCCCTCGGAGAGGCTGTTGCGCCGGCCCACCCAC
>NZ_JAGMUE010001529.1:0-565 GCF_019049165.1 Streptomyces sp. AC627_RSS907 | reverse complement strand
GTCCTGCACGTCGGCCGGGATGCGGGTCAGCTCCTCCACGCGCGCGGTCATGCCGTCGGCCATGGCCCGCATCACCGGGCTGGGCACGAGGGCGTCCCGGCTCGGCCCGTGGGCCAGGAGTTGGGCGTAGTTCCAGCCGTACCTGATGGCCTCCTCCGAGGTGCCCGCCGTGCCCTGCACCAGCAGGGTCGAGTCGCCGCTCACCGCCGCCGCCAGGTGCTCCGACACCCAGGTCTTGGCGGTGCCCGGCACGCCGAGCAGCAGCAGCGCCCGGTCCGTGGCCAGCGTCGTCACGGCGACCTCGACGATGCGGCGCGGTCCCACGTACTTCGGGGTGATCACGGTGCCGTCCGGCAGCGTGCCGCCCAGTAGGTACGTGGCCACGGCCCAGGGCGAGAGGCGCCAGTTGGTCGGTCGCGGCCGGTCGTCGGCCGCGGCGAGGGCGGCCAGCTCCTCGGCGAACGCGTCCTCGGCGTGCGGTCGGAGCGCCTCCGGGCGCTCCTCGCTCAGCGGTGCGGCATCGGCGGTCGCGGTGGCTTCCGACGCGGCCCGCGCGGTGTCCGAC
>NZ_JAGMUE010001528.1:0-557 GCF_019049165.1 Streptomyces sp. AC627_RSS907 | reverse complement strand
ATCGTGGACCGGCCCGCGGACGGCCGGACGTTGGAGGGCGGGCTGCGCGCCGACGCCCTCGGCACCGCCGTCAGCCCGGTCTTCAACGGCTTCGCCGCCAGCGCCTTCGCGCAGAACATCGGCCTGGTCGCGATGACGGGCGTACGCAGCAGGTACGTGGTGGCCACCGGCGGCGGCATCCTCGTCCTGCTGGGCATGTTCCCGGTCGCCGCGGCCGTCATATCCCTGGTCCCGCTGCCGGTCCTGGGCGGCGCGGGCATCGTGCTCTTCGGCTCGGTCGCCGCCAGCGGCGTCCAGACCCTGGCGCGGGCGGACCTCGACCGGGGCGAGAACGCGCTGATCGTGGCCACCGCACTCGGCGTGGGCCTGATCCCCGTCGCCGCGCCCGGCTTCTACCACGCCTTCCCCGCCGACGTGTTGGTCGTCCTGGACTCCGGGATCAGCACCGGCTGCCTCGTGGCCGTCGCCCTCAACCTCGCCTTCAACCACCTGGGCAGCCCGACGCCAGCGACCCCGTCCGACCAGCCGGCCGGCTCGGCGCCGCCACCGGTACCGAC
>NZ_JAGMUE010001527.1:0-546 GCF_019049165.1 Streptomyces sp. AC627_RSS907 | reverse complement strand
GTCCACGAGAGAGGCGTACGTGGCGAACACGACGACCGGCCCGGACCCGGCCCACAGAGCGAGCTGGATCGGGTTCGTGGTGGTGCGCACACCCAACGAGCCCAGGACCGCGTCGTTCTCCAGCGAGCACACTGCCATCATCGGGGCGGTGTGGCCCACCAGGCGCCACGCCTGGGCGGTCTGCACGAGCAGGTCCAGGGTCGGCACCGTCACGAGGATCCGGCCGTCCCGGAAGCTGTCCAGCGCGCACGCGACGGCCGTGATCGTCTTGCCCGAGCCGGTCGCTGACACGATCGTGGCACGGGCACCCCGCGGGGGCGCAGATGACCTTGCAGGAAATCCCACCCACTTGCGGAAAGCCGCCTTCTGGTCAACCTGGTGTTCCTTGAGCTGAATACCCGGCATTTAGAAATCCTCCCCCTGACTCGTTTCCTGACCGCTTCGGGAAATCACCGGGACGGCGTGAAGGGCGGAACAGACACCGTACCGTCCTCACCCACCACGACCCGCTCGGCGAGCTGCGCCAGGAACTGGGCGGGCATGAGC
>NZ_JAGMUE010001526.1:0-624 GCF_019049165.1 Streptomyces sp. AC627_RSS907 | reverse complement strand
CAGCACCCGCTTCCCGCTGGGCACGTCGAGCGGCACGGCGTCGCCGTTGCGGGTCAGGTGGGTCACCGAGTACGGCTCGGTGTGCATGCCGTGCGCGGCGAAGGTGGCGTACGCGCTGGCCATGCGGATCGCGCTGGGCTTGGCCGTGCCGAGCGAGAGGGCGGGCACCTGTTCGCCGAAGCTGCTGGGCAACAGGCCCGCCGTGGTCGCGGTGCGACGCACCCGGTCGAGGCCCACGTCCATGCCGAGCTGCATGATCGGCGTGTTCACCGAGTTCACCAGGGCCTGGTGCAGGCTGATGTCGCCCCAGGACTTGCCGTCGTCGTTGCGGGCCCGCACAATCTTGCCGCCGCGGTCCCAGTACGGGCCCTCCGGCGTCTGGAGGGCGGCCTTGTCGTCGCCGTCGTACACGGTGGCGGGCGTGATCGTCTTCCGGCTCTCGCCACGCTCCTTGAGCACGCCCTCCTGGAGTCCGGCCGCGTAGACGAAGGGGGCGAAGGCGGTGCCGGCCGGCACGTTGGAGGCGTTGGCGTCGTTGAAGCCCTGCTTGACGTAGTCGGGGCCGCCGTAGAGGGCGACGATGCGCCCGTCGGCCTCCACCGAGGCGGCGCCGATGTGCAGTTC
>NZ_JAGMUE010001525.1:0-606 GCF_019049165.1 Streptomyces sp. AC627_RSS907 | reverse complement strand
GAGTCGGGGCGCGCGGGCGGCTCGGGCGGCGCGTCCGAGCAGACCGCCTCCGCCGCCGACAGGTCCCACCCGCCGGCGAAGACCGAGGCGCGGAGCAGCACGGTGCGCTCGCGCTCGTCGAGCAGGTCCCACGACCAGTCGACCACCGCGCGCAGCGTCTGCTGGCGCGGCAGTACGGTCCGGCTACCGCTGGTGAGCAGGCGGAACCGGTCGTCGAGCCGGTCCGCGATCTGGCGCGGCGACAGCATCCGCAGCCGGGCCGCGGCGAGTTCGATGGCCAGCGGCAGACCGTCCAGCCTGCGACAGATCTCGGCGACCGCCCCGGCCGTCTCCGGGTCGCGCGCCGGGTCGAAGCCCGGCCGCACGACCGCGGCGCGCTCGGCGAACAACTGGTGCGCCGGCGCGGGCGCCAGCGGCTCCACGGGGCGCACCGCCTCGCCCGGCACGCCGAGCGGCTCGCGGCTGGTGGCGAGCACGGTGACCTGCGGGCAGTGCGTGAGCAGGGTCTCGGCGAGTTCGGCCGCCGCCTCGATGACGTGCTCGCAGTTGTCGAGGATGAGCAGCAGCCTGCGGTGCGCGCAGTGTTCGACCAGGCGCGCGGTGGGT
>NZ_JAGMUE010001524.1:0-558 GCF_019049165.1 Streptomyces sp. AC627_RSS907 | reverse complement strand
GACCTGGCCATGGTGTACGGCGGGGACGCGGTGGTGGACGCGTACCGCGCGAGCACGACCGTGCTGCCGCACGGGCCGGGCCGGGCCAAGATCCTCGTCACCGCGGACGCCGACGTCCCGCGCCACCTGGACACGATCGTCGCCTCGGTCAGCGAACAGGCCGGCGCCGCCTGCGTGAACACCACGGCCGTCTTCGTCGAGGGCGACCCGGCGCCGGTGGCGCGGGCCATCGCCGAGCGGCTGGCGGGGCTGCCGTCGCTGGCGCCGGAGTCCGCGGCGGCCGTCCTGCCGGTGCGGCGGGTGGACGCGGCGCGCGAGCTGGAGAAGTTCCTGCACGCCGAGGCCGCGGGCGCCACGGCGTGGCTCGGCGGCGACACCGTGGTCGACGAACTCGGCGACGGCGCGGCGGTGCTGCGCCCGGCGGTGTTCGAACTGCCGCACGCGAACGCGCCGCAGGCCCGGATCGAGCTGCCGTTCCCGTGCGTGTGGGTCGCGCCGTGGAGCCGGGAGGACGGGGTGGGCCCGCTGCGGAACACGATCGTGCTCACGGCCCTCACC
>NZ_JAGMUE010000154.1:1192-61369 GCF_019049165.1 Streptomyces sp. AC627_RSS907 | reverse complement strand
GGACGCGCCCGGGGCCGCAGAATCAGGCCCCATGGGTCACCTCGAAGCCGCGCACCTGGAGTACTACCTTCCCGACGGGAGGGCGCTGCTCGGCGACGTCTCCTTCCGGGTGGGGGAGGGGGCGGTCGTGGCCCTCGTCGGGCCCAACGGGGCGGGCAAGACCACCCTGCTGCGCCTGCTGTCCGGGGAGCTGAAACCGCACGGCGGGACCGTCACCGTCGGCGGCGGCCTCGGGGTGATGCGCCAGTTCGTCGGCTCCGTCCGGGACGAGACGACCGTACGCGACCTGCTCGTGTCCGTGGCGCCGCCCCGCATCCGCGAGGCCGCGCGCGCCGTCGACGCCGCCGAGCACGCGATCATGACGGTCGACGACGAGGCCGCGCAGATGCGCTACGCGCAGGCCCTCGCCGACTGGGCCGAGGCCCAGGGGTACGAGGCCGAGACCCTGTGGGACATCTGCACCACGGCGGCGCTGGGGGTGCCCTACGAGAAGGCCCAGTGGCGGCGCGTGAGCACGCTGTCCGGGGGTGAGCAGAAGCGGCTGGTGCTGGAGGCCCTGTTGCGCGGCACCGACGAGGTGCTGCTGCTCGACGAGCCGGACAACTACCTCGACGTGCCCGGCAAGCGCTGGCTGGAGGAGCGGCTCGCCGAGACCCGCAAGACCGTGCTGTTCGTCTCCCACGACCGCGAACTCCTCGCCCGCGCCGCCCAGAAGATCGTGTCCCTCGAACCGGGCCCGGCGGGCGCCGACGCCTGGGTGCACGGCGGCGGCTTCGGCACCTTCCACGAGGCCCGGCGGGAGCGCTTCGCCCGCTTCGAGGAGCTGCGCCGCCGCTGGGACGAGAAGCACGCGCAGCTGAAGAAGCTGGTGCTGACCCTCCGGCAGGCAGCAGCGGTCAGCCATGAGATGGCCTCCCGCTACGCCGCGGCCCAGACCAGGCTGCGCAAGTTCGAGGAGGCCGGCCCGCCGCCCGAGCCGCCGCGCGAGCAGGACATCCGGATGCGCCTGAAGGGCGGCCGTACCGGCGTACGCGCCGTCACCTGCGAGGGCCTGGAACTGACCGGGTTGATGAAGCCGTTCGACCTGGAGGTCTTCTACGGCGAGCGGGTCGCCGTCCTCGGCTCCAACGGGTCCGGCAAGTCGCACTTCCTGCGCCTGCTCGCCGGCGAGGACGTGGCGCACACCGGGAGCTGGAAGCTGGGCGCGCGCGTGGTGCCCGGGCACTTCGCGCAGACCCACGCCCACCCCGAACTGCTGGGCCGCACCCTGCTGGACATCCTGTGGACCGAGCACTCCCAGGACCGCGGCGCCGCCATGTCGAGGCTGCGCCGCTACGAGCTGACCCTGCAGGCCGAGCAGACCTTCGACCGGCTCTCCGGCGGCCAGCAGGCCCGCTTCCAGATCCTCCTGCTGGAACTCCAGGGCGTCACCGCCCTGCTGCTCGACGAGCCGACCGACAACCTCGACCTGGAATCGGCCGAAGCCCTCCAGGAGGGCCTGGAGGGCTTCGAGGGCACGGTCCTCGCGGTCACCCACGACCGCTGGTTCGCCCGCTCCTTCGACCGGTACCTCGTCTTCGGCAGCGACGGGCGCGTCCGTGAGACGCCGGAGCCGGTCTGGGACGAACGGCGGGTGGAGCGGGCCCGCTGACGCGGGCCTCGGGGTCACTTCCAGCGCAGCAGCGCCCCCAGACCGCCCACGGGCGCCTTGTCCGCCGCCTCGGACGGCAGGGCCGGCGTCACCGAGATCGCCGGGGCGCCGGTCATCACCGCCGAACGCAGCAGGGCGTCGTCCGCACGGGCCGACCAGGAGTTCTGCTCGCCGAGCGTCTTCAGCTCCGTACGGCGCACCGCCAACTGGTCGGCGTCCTCGCCGATCCACACCTCGCGGTGGGTGTCCGGGCCGTCCGGGATGATCAGCAGCTCGTCGATGCGGTGCTCCCGGGCGGCGTCGACCAAGGCGGGCACGCCCTCCGCCGCCCCGGCCCGGCCCTGGCCGTCCGGCGTCCGGGCGGCCAGGAAGCGGTCCAGGTCCTCCCGCGCCCGCGAGCGGACATGGTCGTCGCGCAGCCGTTCCACCTCGTCGTCCAGCAGCCTGCTGCCGGCGCCGCGCGAGGACTCGGCGATCCGGTCCTGCAGCCGCTTGGGCAGCCGCTCGTGCACGGACCGCCGCTCCCGGTCCTCGCCCACCAGGATCAGCAGGTCGGCGCCCGTCTCCTCCTGGCACACGGCGAGCGCGTCCGCGATCTCCGCCGCGTTGTGCTCCCAGGTGTTCTCCACCCGCAGCTGGAAGTGGCGCTCCGACCAGTCGACGCTGCTCGTGCGGTGCACCGGCCACTGCCTGCCGGTCACGCCGCCCGCGTCCGAGCTGCCCAGCGCGCTGCGCAGCTCGAAGTCGGCGCCCTTGCGGTCGATGTACGCCACCACGCACACCGGGTCCTCCCCGGCCAGCTCCAGCAACGGGGAGACGTGCGGCAGGGGGGCCCAGTCGGCGGTGGTCCCGCCGTACGGGGGCCGGGCCAGCGGTGGATCGAGGACGACCCGCCCGCCACACGCGAACAGCGCCCGGCCGTGCGGGTCGGTGGCGTGGCGCAGCCCGTCCACCGCCTCCCGCACGGCCCGGCAGGTCGCGTCGTCCGCGCCCTGCTCCGCCAGCTCCCGGGCCACCGCGGCGGCCGTCAGCTCACGTTCGTGGGGGGTGTCCTCCGTGTGCCGGGAGAGGTCGACGTACACGGAGGCCCAGGGCCCCTGGTGTTCATAGAGAGGATGCAGAAACGCGAGATCCATGGCTCCCTCCCGGGTGCCGCTCGGGGGTGGTAGTGCTCCGGGGCGGGTACCCGGACCGCATGAACGAACACGACACACGGGACGACACCATGACCGGCGTGGACCCGGGTCGCCTGGACGACCAACAGCTCATGAAGGAGCTGGAGACCATCCACCGCACGCGCCACGACACCCTGCTGTACGGCTCCAACGACGCGCTGCGGGCTCACAACGGGCGCATGGCGCAGCTCGAGGGCGAGTGGCTGCGCCGCAACCCGCGGCGTCCGGTCGCCGCGGGCCGCACCCGCGAGGGCGCCCGGGAACGCGGCTGCGGGACAGGGGTCACCCCGGCGCCCGAGTGAGGACGCCGGGGTGACCCTGGTGCTCGGCTTTCCCCGTCGCCCGCCTCAGCCGCCGGCCTTGGCGAACTCCGCGAGGAAGGTCTCGCAGAACGCGTCGAGGTCGTCCGGCTTGCGGCTGGTGACGAGGACGTTGTCGCCGTGGTCGCAGACCTTCACCTGCTCGTCCACCCAGGTGGCACCGGCGTTGCGGAGGTCGGTCCGCAGACTGGGCCACGAGGTCACCACCCGGCCGCGCACGACGTCCGCCTCGACCAGCGTCCACGGGGCGTGGCAGATGGCGGCCACCGGCCGGCCCTGCTCGAAGAAGGCCCTGACGAACGCCACGGCCTTCTCGTCGGTCCGCAGGAAGTCCGGATTGGCCACGCCGCCGGGCAGGACCAGCCCGTCGAACGAGTCGGCCGACGTGTCGCCGACCACCTCGTCCACGGGGAACGTGTCCGCCCGGTCGAGGTGGTCGAAACCCTGGATCTCACCGGACTGCGTGGAGACGAGCACCGGCTCGTGTCCCGCGTCCTTCGCCGCCTGCCACGGCTGGGTGAGCTCTACCTGTTCCACGCCTTCGGGCGCGGACAGAAATGCGATGCGCATGTGGTCCGTGCTCCTTTCGTAGCGCGCCGGCCGGTGCCGCCGTCCGGCGCGCGTGTCTCGTTCGGTCCCGTCTCAGCCGCTGTCCCGGGCGTCCGGCTCCGCGCGACTGATGTCGGCGAGTGCCGAGGACGGATCCCGGGCCTCGGCCAGATCGCCCAGGCTCACCACGCCGACCGGCAGTCCGTCCTCCACGACGGGCAGCCGGCGCACGGCGTGCTCGCGCATCAGCGCGACCGCGTCCTCCACCGGGTCGTCCGGGGCGACCACCAGCGGACCGGCGGTGCAGACCGACCGGACGTCCACCGCCATCGGGTCGACGCCCTCCGCCACCGCACGGACCGTGATGTCGCGGTCGGTGAGCAGGCCCACGACGTCCTGCCCGTCCGCGACCACCACGTCGCCGATGTTCTGCGCGCGCATCAGCCGCGCCGCCTCGACGAGCGAGGAGTCCGGGCGGACGGCGGTCACACCCGGGGTCATGACGTCCTTCACGTACTGGGTCATGGGGAGCCCGCCCTCTCCGGCGGCTACGCGCCCTGCGGCCCCGCGGGTCCGGAGCCGCCCTTCTCGGTCAGAGCCACCGCCAGTTCCTGGACGTTGCCGTAGCGCGCCTTGTGCGGCAGCCGCTCCAGTCCCTCGACGAGGGCGTCCGGCGCGTTGCCGCGGCGCAGTGCACGGGACAGTTCCCGCGGGCTCGCGGGAAAGGTGCCCCGGGTCAGGTTCCGGGCCAGTTCGAGCCGGAGAGCTTCCAGGTACGTGGGTCCGCGTCCGGGGGTCACCGGGCCGTACATGACGTCCGGGTCGTCCTCGGCGCTCGGTTCCGGGTCGTGCCACTCCTCGCTGCGGGTGGGGTGCCCGGACCTGAGCAGTCCCTGCAGTTCGTGCTTCATCTCGTCGTCGCGGTGGACGCTCATCCGGTCGCTGCCTCGCTGCATGTCTCCCTCCAGATCCTCAGGGTGCCGACCGCGTACCCGGACACCGCGGGCCGACACGGATTCACCTGGACGGGTCCGGCCCGATTTCTCCGTGCACGCTGCGCGTCCGCCCGTGCACGCTGGGTTTGCGCGGGGGGTGCGGGGAACCCGGCCCGCGCCCCCCACGCCCCACCCCTTCGGGAAGGACGGACCATGGCGGTGCTGCTCGCTGTGTTCATCCCGGTCCTCATGCTCGGCGTGGTGCTGGCCCTCGGCCGCTACGAGGACCTGGTGCTGCCGGTCACCGTGCCGCCGTCCGACGACCCCGAGGCGGCCGTGGCCGACCGGACGGATCAGTAATCGAGAAGCGCACGTCCCCGTGGGCCGTCTAGCGTGTACCGCGCCGACGGAGACCGCGACCGCGGCCCGGCCGAAGATGGAGACACGATGAGCAGCGCCAACAGGGCGGACACGCAGTCGCGTGCGCCGCACGTCGCCGACAGCCACGACATGATCCGCGTGCACGGCGCCCGTGAGAACAATCTCAAGGACGTCAGCATCGAGATCCCGAAGCGCCGCCTGACGGTGTTCACCGGTGTCTCCGGCTCGGGCAAGAGCTCGCTGGTGTTCAACACGATCGCCGCCGAGTCGCAGCGGCTCATCAACGAGACGTACAGCGCCTTCGTGCAGGGCTTCATGCCGACCCTGGCGCGGCCCGAGGTCGACGTCCTCGACGGACTGACGACCGCGATCATCGTGGACCAGCAGCGGATGGGCGCCGACCCCCGCTCCACCGTCGGCACCGCCACCGACGCCAACGCGATGCTGCGCATCCTCTTCAGCCGGCTCGGAGACCCGCACATAGGCCCGCCCAGCGCCTACTCCTTCAACACCGCCTCCGTCCGTGCGAGCGGCGCGATCACCGTCGAGCGCGGCAACAAGAAGGCGGTGAAGGCGACCTACGAGCGCACCGGCGGCATGTGCACGAACTGCGAGGGCCGGGGCAAGGTCTCCGACATCGACCTCACCCAGCTCTACGACGACTCCAAGTCGCTCGCCGAGGGCGCGTTCACCATCCCGGGCTGGAAGTCGGACAGCCAGTGGACCGTGCAGGTCTACGCCCAGTCCGGCTTCGTCGACCCCGACAAGCCGATCCGCGACTACACCGAGAGGGAACTGCGCGACTTCCTCTACGGCGAGCCGGTCAAGGTCAAGGTCAACGGCGTCAACCTCACCTACGAGGGCCTGATCCCCAAGATCCAGAAGTCGTTCCTGTCCAAGGACAAGGAGGCGATGCAGCCGCACGTCCGGGCGTTCGTCGAGCGGGCCGTCACCTTCACCACCTGCCCCGAGTGCGACGGCACCCGGCTCAGCGAGGGGGCGCGGTCGTCGAGGATCGGAAAGATCAGCATCGCCGACGCCTGCGCCATGGAGATCCGGGACCTGGCCGCATGGGTCCGCGAGCTCGACGAGCCGTCGGTGGCGCCACTGCTCACCGCGTTGCGGGACACCCTCGACTCCTTCGTGGAGATCGGCCTCGGCTACCTCTCGCTCGACCGTCCCGCGGGCACGCTGTCGGGCGGCGAGGCGCAGCGCGTCAAGATGATCCGCCACCTCGGCTCCTCGCTCACCGACACCACGTACGTCTTCGACGAACCCACCGTCGGGCTGCACCCCCACGACATCCAGCGGATGAACGACCTGCTGCTGCGGCTGCGGGACAAGGGCAACACGGTGCTCGTCGTCGAGCACAAGCCGGAGGCGATCGCCATCGCCGACCACGTCGTCGACCTCGGTCCCGGCGCCGGCACGGCGGGCGGCACCGTCTGCTTCGAGGGAACCGTCGAGGGCCTGCGGTCCGCCGGCACCGTCACCGGGCGCCACCTCGACGACCGGGCCTCGCTCAAGGAGACGGTGCGCAAGCCCACCGGCGCGCTGGAGATCCGCGGCGCGACCACGCACAACCTCCAGGGGGTCGACGTCGACGTCCCGCTCGGGGTGCTCTGTGTGGTCACCGGCGTGGCGGGCTCCGGCAAGAGCTCGCTGATCCACGGCTCGATCCCGGCCGGCGCGGACGTCGTCTCGGTCGATCAGAGCGCCATCAAGGGATCGCGACGGAGCAACCCGGCGACGTACACCGGACTGCTCGACCCGATCCGCAAGGCCTTCGCCAAGGCCAACGGCGTGAAGCCGGCCCTGTTCAGCGCCAACTCCGAGGGCGCCTGCCCCACCTGCAACGGCGCCGGGGTCATCTACACCGACCTGGCGATGATGGCCGGCGTCGCCGCCCCCTGCGAGGACTGCGAGGGCAAGCGGTTCCAGCCCTCGGTACTGGAGTACCGCCTCGGCGGCCGCGACATCAGCGAGGTGCTCGCCATGCCGGTGTCCCGGGCCGAGGAGTTCTTCGGCGCCGGCGAGGCCCGTACGCCGGCCGCGCACAGGATCCTCCAGCGGCTCGCCGACGTGGGACTCGGCTACCTCACCCTCGGCCAGCCCCTCACCACGCTGTCCGGCGGTGAGCGGCAGCGACTGAAGCTGGCCACGCACATGGGCGAGAAGGGCGGTGTCTACGTACTCGACGAGCCCACCACCGGCCTGCACCTCGCCGACGTCGAGCAACTGCTCGGCCTGCTGGACCGCCTGGTCGACGCCGGCAAGTCGGTCATCGTCATCGAGCACCACCAGGCGGTCATGGCGCACGCCGACTGGATCATCGACCTCGGTCCCGGCGCCGGCCACGACGGCGGACGGATCGTCTTCGAGGGCACACCCGCCGACCTGGTCGCCGACCGCTCCACCCTCACCGGCGAGCACCTCGCGGCGTACGTCGGCGCCTGACCGTTCCCGTGGACCCACGGCGCCGGTACCGGCGGAGTCCGGCGCTGTGGGATCGTGGTGGCGTGACGACCTTGGAGGACCTGGCCCGGCTGCGCCGCGCCCGTGACCTGATGGACCGCGAGTACGCGAAGCCGCTCGACGTCCCGGCGCTCGCGCGCGTGGCCCTCATGTCGGCGGGCCACTTCTCCCGCAGCTTCCGCGCCGCCTACGGGGAGACCCCGTACAGCTACCTGATGACCCGCCGGATCGAGCGGGCCAAGGCGCTGCTGCGGCGTGGCGACCTGACCGTGACGGAGGTCTGCTTCGAGGTCGGCTGTACCTCACTGGGGTCCTTCAGCTCGCGGTTCACCGAACTCGTCGGTGAGAGCCCGAGCGCGTACCGGGCCCGCGACCACGGCGACGGCGCCGCCGTCCCGGCCTGCGTCGCCAAGATCTACACACGACCGGTCAGGAACGGAGAAGCGAGGCCGGCGCCCCGCCCGTAGCGTGAGGCACATGGACATCAGGCTCTCGCAGTGCTTCATCGCCGTCGACGACCACGACACGGCGCTCGCCTTCTACCGGGACGTACTCGGACTGGAGGTGCGGGGCGACGTGCGGTTCGACGGGATGCGCTGGGTGACCGTGGGCTCGCCGGCGCAGCCCGGCGTGGACATCGTCCTCGAACCCCCGCTCGCGGACCCGGGCGCGTCGGCCGCCGACAAGGAGACCATGGCGGAACTGCTGGCGAAGGGCCTGCTGCGCGGCGTCGTCTTCACCACCGACGACGTCGACGCCACCTTCGAGCGCGTCCGGGTCTCCGGCGCCGAAGTCCTCCAAGAGCCGGTCGACCAGCCCTACGGCGTCCGCGACTGCGCCTTCCGCGACCCGGCCGGCAACATGCTGCGCTTCAGCCAGCCGCGCGAGGGGTGACCCCGGGGGTACGGCGGCCCTGCTCGCCCCTGGCGCCGGGGCGGCGGGGGCGCGGCGTGCCGGGTGTTCCGGGGTGCGGGGTGTCTGGTGGTGCGGATGCGGTGCCGAGGCCCGATGGCTGCGCAGGCGTCCAAGGCGTGCGGATGCCCGGGGCGGCGCCCGCGGGCACCGGTGTGTTTGCCGGGCGGGCTCCGGGGCAGGTGCAGTTGCAGTGCTTCGGACAAGAAGGCACGTCCGTGGGAGCGGCGTGAGGCCGCGGTGGACGCGTCCGTCCGGACCGGACGTCCTCCCACGGTGACCGCCCGACCCAAGGGCCGTGTCGTCGCACGGTGGCGCCCGCCCCGAGCCCCCGGTGAGCCGTTCGAGCCCCGGGTGCCGTCCCCGCCGACCGGGTCACCGCCCGGCGCGACGACAGGACCCCGCGCTCCGAGGGAGTTGCGACGCACCATGCCGATCCACGCCAGCGTGAAGCACCCGCACGACGACGCCCCCGACACCGCCGACGCCTTCCGTCGGCTCACCACCCTTCCCGACGGCCCGGAGCGCGACGCGGTCCGCGACCGGATCGTCGAGGCCTGGCTGCCCATGGCCGAACGGCTCGCGGGACGGTTCCGCAACCGGGGCGAGAGCTACGAGGACCTGCGCCAGGTCGCGGCGCTCGGCCTGGTCAAGGCCGTCGACCGCTACGACCCCGAGCGCGGCAACGCCTTCGAGAGCTATGCCGTGCCGACCGTCACCGGCGAGATCAAGCGCCACTTCCGCGACCACATGTGGACCCTGCACGTGCCGCGCCGGGTGCAGGACCTGCGCAACCGCGTCCGCTTCGCCGGCCAGGACCTCTCGCAGACCGTTTCCGGCCGCCGTCCCACGGTCGCCGAGATAGCCGAGCACGCCGACCTCAGCGAGGAGGACGTCCGGGTCGGCCTGGAGGCCCTGGAGACCTTCACGGCCCTGTCCCTGGACGCGGAACTGCCGGGCAGCGAGGACGGCTACTCGCTCGGCGACGCCCTCGGCGCCCCCGACCCGGCCCTCGACACGGTCGTCGACCGCGAGGCCGTCAAGGAACGCCTGGCCGCGCTGCCCGAACGGGAACGCGCCATCCTCTACATGCGCTTCTTCGACGACATGACCCAGAGCCGCATCGCCGAGCAGCTCGGCATCTCCCAGATGCACGTCTCCCGGCTGATCAGCCGGTGCTGCGACCGAGTCCGCGAGCAGGTGCTCCGGGACCCGGCGGCCTGACCGGCGCCCCGCCCCGGTGAACCCGGGCCGCGCACCCGGCCCTCACCCGCTCGGGCGCCCCGTTCGTACGAACGGCGCACGGCGGCGCGCGTCCTCGTGCCGGGCGGGCTGTGATGGCTGCGGGGGCGCGAGTGCCGTGCCCCCGCAGCCGTCGCTCGAAGGAGCCCGCCCCATGCGCCGCACCGCCCGCGCCCTGTCCGTCGCCGTCCTGGCCAGTGCCGCCCTCGGTGTCGTCGCGGGGCCCGGGGCGGCCGACCCCGGAGTCCCACCCCCCGCCGGCGCCGGCGAACCCGCCCCGGAGGCAGGGCCGGGCGGTGCCGGGCCGGCCGGTGCCGGCACGGACGGCAACGGCACGGTGCCCTGCGCCCCGGGCGGCGGGACCGCGCCCGGGACGCACCACGGCACCTCGCAGCCCCTCGACGAGGGCGACGACGCGACGACCGCGCGTATACCCCCCGTCGAAGGCTTCGAGGGCTTCGAGGAGGACGAGGACCCGGAGGCTGCGGTGGGCCCGGAGGACGCCTGGACCGCCGACGGCGCCAACGGCCCCTGCTCGTCGGTATCCGGCGACGAGGGCGGTGGACGGGGGGCGACGGCGACCGGACCGGGGCAGGGCGACAGCGCCGCGGCACCCTGCCCCGAACCCGCCGCTCCGCACCGCGACAGCGCCACGGCCCGCGGTACGTCCTGCGCGACCAAGCCGCCCGGCGCCACCGTGGACCACGGCGTGCGGGCCGGCACGGGCGGGTCCTTCACCGACTCGGTTCCCGCCCTGATCACCGGTGGCGTACTGATCGCGGGCGCGTGCGGCGCGGCCGCGCACCGGCTGCGGCTCCGGCTGCGCGGGGAGGACGGGGACCACTGATCCGCGGTCGCCGGTTCGCGGACGCACCGCGCGAACAGGGCCCCGGCCATGACCGGGCGGCACGGTGGGTACCTGGAGCAACAGCCGAGGAGGGAGCCCACGGCCCGACGGCGCAACAGGACACGGCATCACGGACCGCGCGGAGGTACGCATGCGGCGGACGGACTCCGAAGGCCACGCCCCCGAAGGCCATGCCCCCGCAGGCCATCTCCCCGCAGGCCATCTCCCCGAAGGCCGTCCCCCCGCAGGCCATGACCCCGTAGGGCACGGCCCCGTCCGCTACGGCCCGCACCTCCCCGACGACGGGCTGCCGGTGCTGCCCGAGCTGGCCGCCGTACTCGCCGCCGCCGCGGACCGCGCCCACGAAGAACCGGTCGGCGGCGGCCCCGCCCTCCTGGACGCCGCCTGCGCGTACTGGGACCGGCGCGGCCTGCCCACCCAGCCCGGCCACGTGGCCGCCGCCCCCGGCGCCAACGCCCTGCTGCTCGCGCTCACCGCCGCGCTCGACGGCGACGTCCTGGTGCCGCGCCCCTGCGCCGCCTGGTGGGCGCCGTACGCCCGCCTGCTGGGCAGGCCCGTCTTCCACGTCCCGACCCCGGCCGAGTCCGGCGGCGTCCCCGACCCGTACGCCCTCCTGGAGACCGTCCGCCGGGTCCGCGCCGAGGGCGGCGACCCCCGGCTGCTCGTGCTGTCCGTCGCCGACGACCCCACGGGCACCGTCGCGCCGCCCGAGCTGCTGCACGAGACCCTCGAGGCCGCCGCCGGCGAGGGCCTGCTGCTGGTCAGCGACGAGACCTGGCGCGACACCCTGCACGACCCGCACGCCACCGTGCTGCTCAGCCCCGCCGAGATGCTGCCCGAACGGGTCACCGTCGTCACCGACCTGGCCGGCGCGCTGCTGCCGCCCGGCTGGCCGGCCGCCGTCGCCCGTTTCCCCGCGTCCGCCGCCGGGGACGGCCTGCAGGCGCGCGTGCTCGACGTGCTCACCGCGCTCGGCGCCCGCGTCGCCGCGCCCGTCGCCGCGGCGGCCGGCTACGCGCTGGCCGAACCCGAGCCGGTCACCGCCCGTCGTTCCGCCGCCGTGCGCCTGCACGCGCGCGTGGCCGCCGCCGTGCACACCACCGTCGTCGCGGCGGGCGCCACCGCCCGCCCCCCGCAGGCCGGCCGCCACCTGTACGCCGACCTCGAACCGCTGCGCGACGCGCTCGGCGCCCAGGGAGTCGGCGACGCCCAGGAACTGGAGGAGTTCCTCGCCGCCCGGCTCGGCATGCCCGCACCGGGCGGCCACCGCTTCGGCGACGACCTTCAGGCGCTGCGCGTCCGGCTCTCCACCGGTCCTGTGGTGGGTGGCGGTACCGTCGGGCAGCGCGCGGCATGCCTCACGTCCCCCAACCCGTTGGAACTGCCACACGTGCAACGCGCGTTGATCGGGCTGAAGTCCGTCTTCGACGATCTCCGCGACGCTCAGCGATGGGAGCCCCCTCGATGACGCACCAGCCCCGTTCGACCACGAGCACGCCCACGACCGTCCAGGACGGGGACTGCGGCGCCCCGGCGGCCACGTCGCCCGCCACGGCCCCGTTCCCGCCGCTGGCCGACCCCCGGCCGCCGGGCGAGCACCGGGTGTGGCCACGGGCCTTCCACGACCGGCTGACCGCCCCGCTGCCCGGCCTGAGGGCCTTCGCCAGATTCGCCCGCGAAGGCGCGGTGAGACCCGGTCGTGAGGGCCTCGCCGACATCCCCCGGCTGCCGTACGCCCCCGGTCCGCTGCCCCGCGTGGACGCCGGCACGGTCGCCGTCACCTGGGCGGGACACGCCAGCTGGGTGGTGCACATAGGCGGGCTCACCGTGCTCACCGACCCCGTCTGGTCCCGCAGGATCCTCGGCACCCCAGCCCGCGTCACTCCCGTCGGCGTCCCCTGGAGCGCGCTGCCGCGCGTCGACGCCGTCGTCATCAGCCACAACCACTACGACCACCTGGACGCCCCCACCCTGCGCCGGCTCCCGCGCGACACGCCCGTCTTCGTCCCGGCCGGGCTCGGCCGCTGGTTCCACCGCCGCCGTTTCACCCGGGTCACCGAGCTGGACTGGTGGGAGGCCGCCGAACTGGGCGGGGTCCGTTTCGACTTCGTACCGGCCCACCACTGGTCCAAGCGCAGCCTCACCGACACCTGCCGGACCCTGTGGGGCGGCTGGGTCCTCACCGACCCCCACGGCCACCGCGTGTACTTCGCCGGGGACACCGGGTACGGGCACTGGTTCACCCGCATCGGCCGCCGCTACCCCGGCATCGACCTGGCGCTGCTGCCCATCGGAGCCTACGAACCCCGCTGGTGGCTGAGCGACGTGCACTGCGATCCGGAGGAGGCGGTGCGGGCCGCCCAGGACGTCGGAGCCCGCCGGATGGCGCCGATGCACTGGGGCACGTTCGTCCTGTCGGCGGAGCCGGTCCTGGAACCGCTGATCCGCGTACGCACGGCCTGGCAGCGGGCGGGCCTGTCCCGGGAGGACCTGTGGGACCTCCCGGTCGGCGGCTCCCGCGTACTGGACTGACCCCGGCCCCGGGCTCCTGCGCCCCGCCCGGCGACCCCCATGGGCCCGACGGCCTCGCGTCAGCCCCGCGGCCCTGGCAGGCAGGCCCCCGCCTCCCCCGGTGCTCCGTCGGGGGAGGGCACGCGTCGGTCCCGGGTCCGCCCGGCCTTCGTACCGTCCGGAGCCACCGTCACCCGGTGCCCGTCCCGTCGCCGGGCGACTCCCCGTGGGTTTGGCGGCCTCGGGCAGGCCGATGCGGCCCTGGCAGGCGGGCCCCGTCGTCCCCGGTGCTCCGTCGGGGGAGGGCACGCGTCGGTCCCGGGTCCGCCCGGCCCTTCGTACCGCCCGGAGCCACGGTCACCCGGATGCCCCGCCCCGCCCGGAGCCACCGTCACCCGGGTGCCCCGCCCGCCCGGCAGGGCCTACGCCTTCGCCGGGCCCCGTAGGCGCCGCCACACGGTGGGCGCCCCGCTGAGCAGTACGGTCAGTGCGATCGCCGCGGCCACGCCCTCCCACGGCCTGCTGAACAGCGAGCCGCTCAGTATCCCGATCAGCTGGTACGTCACCGCCCACGCCAGGCAGGCCGGGAGGTTGCCCCGGGCGAAGCGGCGCAGCGGCCACTCGGCGAGCAGACAGGCCAGCATCACCGGTATGCGCCCCGCCGGCACCAGCCGGGAGAGCACGAGCACGGCGACATCGTGCTCGGTGAGCTTGCGCTGCGCCTGCGCCAGCCGGTCCTCGGGCGCCCGGGACCGGATCGCCTCCAGCCAGCGCGAGCCGTTCTTCGAACCGACCCCGCGCCGCCCCAGCCAGTACAGCGCGATGTCCCCGCAGAAGGCGGCCAGCGCCGCCGTCACGAACACCATCAGCAGGGCGAACGGCAACGTCTGGTGCATCGCCACCACCGCCGCCGAACTCACCAGCGCCCCCGTCGGCACCACCGGCACCAGCGCCCCGATCAGCACCAGCAGGAACAGCGACGGATAGCCGAACGCCTGCTGCGTCGGCTCCGTCGGAATACTCGTCGCGGCGGCGCCCAGCCAGCTCACCGCGCGACCTCCACCCGCACGCTCTCGCCGTGCCCCAGCCGGTGCACCGCCACCCCCGGCGCGCGCAGCGCCGACAGGCGCACGAACTCGTCACCCGGCGTGTGGAACTCGTGGGGGCGCACGGCGTCCATCCCGATCGGCCAGTACGTGCCGTAGTGCACCGGCACCGCCGTGCGCGGCGCCAACCGGGCCACCGCCTCGGCCGCCCGCCCCGCGTCCAGGTGCTCCGCGCCCAGGTACGGCCCCCAGCCGCCGACCGGCAGCAGGGCCGCGTCGACCGGCCCGACCTCCTTCTCCATGCCGTCGAAGAGGCCGGTGTCCCCGGCGAAGTAGGTCCGTGCCTCACCGTGGACGACATAGCCGAGCGCGGGGGAGCGGTGCGGTCCGAGCGGCAGCCGCCGCCCGTCGTGCCGAGCCGGCACCGCCCGTATGAGCAGGTCCCCGACGAGCGTCTCGTCGCCGGGCGACACCTCGCTCACCTCCAGGTGCCCGAGCCGGCGAAACCCCGGCACCGCCCGTCGTGCGCCCCGGGGCACGAGGAGGCGCGTGCCCGGCGCGAGCCGCGCGAGCGACGGCACGTGCAGGTGGTCGGCGTGCAGGTGGGACACCAGCGCCACGTCCGCGCGCCACGCGTCCGGCGGCGGCACCGCGCCCCGCCTGCGGCGCAGATGGGCGAGCCTGCGGACGAACAGAGGGTCGGTGAGCACGCGGATGTCCGAGTCCTCGACCGTGCAGGTGGCGTGACCCCACCACGTGAGCTCCACCGGCACCCCTTTGCCTCCTTCGCGCGACTCCCCGCAGCCTACGTCCAGGAGTAGGGTCGGCGGCGAAAACGGGAGGTGAGGGGGACCCCATGGGGCCGGTGCGGGTGACGGCGATCGCGAGTCTGACGCCGCTGGAGCAGCTGGACGACGACCCCTTCCTGGTCGACTCCCGCAGCCAGCACGCCATGTGCGCCCGCTGGGCCGAGGAGCACGGCTACGTCGTCGCCCGGGAACTGCTGGTCCGCGGTCTGCGGCCCGACCACGACGCCCTCTGGGACGGCGTCCGCCCGGGGCGCGACCTGTTCGTGGCGCCCAGTCGGCGCGTGCTGGAGAGCGCGCTGTCGTCCGTGGCGGATTTCACAGCCGAGTGCGTGCGGCGCGGCGTCCGCGTCGAGACGGTCGGCCGTGCGGAACCGTCCTACGACGCCCGGATGAAGGCGTGCGTGCACCGCAGGCTGTCGATGCCGACGGCGGGGTACGACGGCCGCTGACCCCACCGCGCGGTGTGAAGGGGACCCGGGGGGACAAACAGGCGCTCCGGAGCGTTGTGACAGGGTGGGGGAGGCCCGCGCGGACGACGGGCCGGGACGTGAGGTGTGCGGAGCGTGGGTGGAGGGGGTTGGCGCCGGGTCGCCAGTCAGGTCGGGCGGAGTGTCACGGTGTGGGCCGTCTCCACCCTCACCATGCTCGTGCTCGCCGGGATCCTGCCGGACTTCCGGCTCCAGTCCCCGGACGGCGACAGTGCCACGGACATCGCCGTCACCGCCGCGGTCGGCGCCGGCGCCTTCGGCCTGCTGTCGGCCCTGGCCTGGCCGCTGCTGGTCCGCCTGCTGCTCCTGGTGCCCGCGCTCGTCCTCGGACTGCTGGTCTTCTTCCTCAACGGCGGGCTGCTGCTCCTCGCGATCGACGTGAACCCGGCCGGGCGCGGCGGCGTCGCCCCGGAGACGGCGGTCGTGGTCGCCGCGGTGATGTCCGCGGTCGCCTCGGCCACCGGTGGCGCCCTGGCCGTGCGGGACGACGACGCCTACCGGCGCCGGCTCCACCGCCTCGCCGACCGCCGACGCAGACAGGGCCCGCCCTGTGCGCCCGGCCCCGGCACCGTCTTCCTGCAACTGGACGGCGTGGGCCACGACGTCCTGCGGGACGCCGTCGACAGCGGCGCCATGCCCACCGTCGCCCGCTGGCTCGGCCGCGACGGCAGCCCCGCGACCCACCGGCTCGCCCCGTGGCGCACCGACTGGTCCAGCCAGACCGGCGCCAGCCAGCTCGGCATCCTGCACGGCAGCAACCACGACGTCCCGGCGTTCCGCTGGTACGAGAAGGACAGCGGCGAGGTCGTGGTCTGCAACCGGCCCACCAGCGCCGCCGAGCTCCAGCACCGCGCCGTCCGGCGCACCGGCGACGGCGGACTGCTCAGTCTCGACGGCGCCAGCCGCGGCAACCTCTTCAGCGGCGGCGCCGACGAACAGGCCCTCGTCCTGTCCATCGCCACGCGCCGCCGCAGCCGGGAGACCCGGTCCCGGTCCGGTTACTTCGCCTACTTCTCCGACCCGGCCAACGCCGTCCGCACCGCGATGTCCTTCGTCGCCGAGGTGTGCCGGGAGGTCGGCCAGTCCACCCGCGCCCGCCTCCACAAGGTCCGCCCGCGCGTCTCCCGCGGCGGCCTCTACCCCTTCGTCCGCGCCTTCGCGACCGTCGTCGAACGGGATGTCGTCGTGGCCGCCGTGATGGGCGACATGCTCGCCGGACGCACCGCCGTCTACGCCGACCTGGTGGCGTACGACGAGGTGGCGCACCACTCCGGGCCGGGCAGCCGGGACGCCGCGAAGGTCCTCCAGCGGCTCGACCGGTGCCTCGCGCTGATCGAGAAGGTCGCCGACCACGCGCCCCGCGCGTACCGGATCGTCGTCCTGTCCGACCACGGCCAGAGCCCGGGCGAGACCTTCCGCGCCCGCTACGGCCTCACCCTCGGCGACCTGGTGCGGGCCGGCTGCGGACTGCCCGTGCCGCGCCGCGCGCAGCGCACCCACAGCGGCGCGGAGGCCCGCAACGCCGTACGGGCCGCCCTGCACCGGCCCGTCGAGGAGGGCGCCGGACAGCAGCGCCCGGCCGACACCCCCGCCGGACGCCGCTCGGAGCCGGTCGTGCTGGCCTCCGGCAACCTCGGCCTGGTCTCGTTCCCGGACGTGCCGCACCGGATGAGCAGGGAGGAGATCGACGCCCGCCACCCCGCCCTGCTGCCGACCCTCGCCAACCACCCCGGCATCGGGTTCCTGCTGGTCCGCAGCGAGGAACACGGCGGTGTCGTGCTCGGTGCGCGCGGCGCCGAGACACCCCTGGACCGGCTCGACGAGGATCCCGGACCGCTCGCCCCCTTCGGCCCCGGAGCCGCCGACGCCGTCCGCCGCACCCACTCCTTCCCGCACACCGCCGACATCATGGTCAACTCCTTCCACGACCCGGCCGACGGCGAGGTCCTCGCCTTCGAGGAGCAGATCGGCTCCCACGGCGGACTCGGCGGCGCCCAGTCGCGCGCCTTCCTGCTGTCGCCGCTCACCCTCTCCGCACCGGTCGTCGAGGGGGCGGAGATCGTCGGCGCCGAGCACGTCCACCGGGTCCTGCGCCGCTGGCTGCGCGAGTCGAACGGCCCGCAGGTACCCCTGGACGATTCCCGGCCCACGACCGTCGGAAGTGCACCTTTTCCCGTCGCGGACGGGGTCGTGCAGGACAAAAGCGCCTGATTTGGAGCCGTGCCGGGCCGTGCCCGACCATGGGCGCCGTCCCGGCGATCCCGGGCACCAGTTCCACGAGAGGCGCACCACCCCATGCACGTCACCGGGACCGTCCCCCCACCGGCTCCGGCCCCGCAGGAGTCCCCCGCGGCCCCCGGCACCGCTCCCGCCCCCGGCACCAGCAGGCACGCCCGGCGCTTCGGGCTGCCCGTCGCCACCGCCCTGGTCATGGGCAACATCATCGGCGGCGGCATCTTCCTCCTCCCGGCCTCGGTCGCCCCGTTCGGCACCGTCAGCCTGCTCGCCTTCGGTGTCCTGACCGTCGGTGCCATCGCGCTCGCCCTGGTCTTCGGCCGCCTCGCCGCCCGCGACCCGCGCACCGGCGGCCCCTACGTCTACGCCCGCGAGGCCTTCGGTGACTTCGCCGGCTTCCTCGCCGCCTGGGCGTACTGGATCACCACCTGGGTCTCCAACGCGGCGCTCGCCGTGGCCGCCGTCGGCTACCTCGACGTCCTGATCCCGGTGAACGACCACCGCTGGACCGCCTGCCTCGCCGCGCTCGTGATCCAGTGGCTGCCCGCGCTCGCCAACTTCGCCGGCACCCGCTACGTGGGCGCCGTCCAGCTGGTGTCCACCGTGCTGAAGTTCGCGCCGCTGCTGCTGGTCGCGGTCGGCGGGCTGTTCTTCTTCGACCCGGACAACCTCGGCCCGTTCAACGCGAGCGGCGGCAGCGGGATCGGCGCGGTCTCCGCCGCCGCGGCGATCCTGCTCTTCTCCTACCTCGGCGTGGAGTCCGCCGCCGTCAGCGCCGGCGAGGTCAGGGACCCACGGCGCACGGTCGGCCGGGCCACGGTCATCGGCACCGCGGGCGCCGCCCTCGTCTACCTGCTGGGCACCCTGTCCGTGTTCGGTACCGTCGCCCACGACCGCCTGGTCACCTCGACCGCGCCCTTCTCCGACGCCGTGAACGCCATGTTCGGCGGTGCCTGGGGCGGCTGGGTCGTCGCGCTGGCCGCCCTGGTGTCGATGACCGGCTGCCTCAACGGCTGGACGCTGCTCAGCGCCCAGACCCCGTACGCGGCGGCGAAGGACGGCCTCTTCCCGGCCGCGTTCGCCCGCAGGCGGCGCGGCGTGCCGACGGTGGGCGTCGCCGTCACCGTCGTCCTCGCCTCCCTGCTCACCGTCTACAACTTCACGTCCGGCTCGGCGAAGGTCTTCGAGATCCTCGTCCTCGTCACCACCTTCACCGCGACCGTTCCCTACCTGCTGGCCACCGCCGCGCAGATCTTCCACCTGGTCTCCGGGCAGGGTGAGAAGGTCGACCGGGCGCGGCTGGTGCGGGACGGTGTGATCGCGGCGGTCGCGGCCGGGTTCTCGCTGTGGCTCGTCGCGGGCGCCGGGTACGCGGCGGTCTACCAGGGCGTGCTGTTCCTCTTCGCCGGTGTGCTGGTCTACGCGGTGATGGCGGCCCGCAGGCGGCGCGTGGACGGACCCGTTCCCGGCCCGGGGGCCGGTTCTTCCGGGTGAGCCGGGCCGGAGTGTGATCGTATGGGGGCGGGAGCCCGGACACGGGCTCCCACCACCCGAGTACAGCAAGCGAATTCGAGAGGACCCGCCGTGGCAACCACGCGCTCCGCACACACCGTCTGGGAAGGCAACCTGCTCGAGGGCAACGGTGTCGTCACCTTCGACTCGTCCGGTATCGGCGAGCAGCCGGTGTCGTGGCCGTCGCGCGCCGAGAAGGCGAACGGGAAGACCAGCCCGGAAGAGCTGATCGCCGCCGCCCACTCCAGCTGCTTCTCCATGGCACTGTCGCACGGCCTGGCCGGCGCCGGCACCCCGCCCACCAGGCTCACCACCTCCGCCGACGTCACCTTCCAGCCCGGTGAGGGCATCACCGGCATCCACCTCACCGTGGTGGGCACCGTCCCCGGCCTCGACAACGACGCGTTCGTCGCCGCCGCCGAGGACGCCAAGAAGAACTGCCCGGTCAGCCAGGCCCTGACCGGCACGACGATCACCCTCACGGCGAAGCTGGCCTAGTGCTCCAGCCGCGGTGGAGTGCCGGCCGAAAGGTCTAGGAGCCCGCGCGCTCCCAGCCCGCCCGGTCCGGGCGCGGCCCCAGCTGTCTGGGGCCGCGCGACCGGTACACCCCGTAGGGCCGGGTCAGGTTCGGCACCGGCGCACTGGACATGCGCACCAGCCGGGTGTACGGCACCAGGGCGATCAGTAGCATCCCCACCACCGTGTGCACCTGGTACAGCACCGGCACCCCGACCGTCGGCTCCGTCTTCGGCGTAGTGGAACACGGGCGAGGCGATGTTCAGCAGCCTCGACTCGTGGATCTGCGAGGACCGGGTGGTCCAGCCGAACCGGTCGTAGCGGTGGCTCCGGACCGGGCCGGCGACGAGCAGGGCGGCCGCGGCGTAGGGCAGGGCGCCCTACAGGAAGACGGTCACGGGCGGTCTCCGGTGGGTGCGGGCGGCAGCGTGGCGCACACGGCGTCCAGGACGCGGGCGTAGGGCGTGCCGAAGGCGGTGAGCCGGGAGCGGAGCTGGTCCAGGGCGGCCCGGTGCTCGGTGAGCATGCCGGTGTCGCCGGTGCGGGAGACGAACTCCAGCACCGCCGGCAGGAAGTCCGGCAGCTCCTCACCGGTGAACTCCAGGCCGTGCGCGCGGTACAGCTCCTTGAAGCGGACCAGGGACATGCCCCGCCGCCGGGTGTCCCCGTCGGTCCACCAGCTCAGGTACAGGCTGTGCCGGTTCCTGAAGTCGAAGACCTCCACGTAGTGCGCCTGGAGCTCGCCCTGCGGGGTCACGGCCGCGTGGTCGGTGAAGGCGCGCAGCTGCGGCGCGGCCTCGCGCAGCAGGGGCAGCCGGGCGCGGAAGTCGTCGTCGGGGTAGGTCAGGCAGAGCGCCGCCGCCTGGTACAGCACCTGGAATCCGGGCATCAGACGTCCCTCTCGTCGTCCGCGGTCCGCCGCCGGCGCAGGACGTGGAAGTTCTCCACCGGCACCAGCGGCAGCCTCCTGCGGCCCGAGTCCTGCCCGAAGGGGCCGTCGCCGCCCATGCCGGGGCGGCCGTCGGGATCACGTACCGTTCCTCGTACTTGGCGATCGCCGGCGGCCGGTACATGCCCTCGATCTCCTCGGGTCGCATGCCGGCGCCCGCGCAGACGGCCGGGTCGGGGTTCTCACCCAGGTTGGCCGAGCGCATGCGGGAGCGCATCGCCGCGAGCTTCTCCAGCGACGCCCGCACCGGGCCCGTGTCGCCCGCCGTGAACACCTCCGCCAGGTACTCCAGCGGGATGCGCAGCGTGTCGATGGCGCCGAAGAGGTTGTCCGCGTCCTCGCCGTCGTGCCCGGGTCGAGGTTCCGCCTCCCCCGGTCGGCCTCGTTCCAGCGGAAGCCGACCGAGCCGTTGGGGACCACCGCGCGGCCCGTCGCCTCGTCCAGCACGACCGTCTTCCAGCGCGCGTCCTCGCCCTCCTGGCCCAGATCGGCCGCGCGCAGGAACTTCGCCGGGACGTACGCCCCGTCCCTGGCGCGGCGGTGCCGGGCCGGAAGAACCGCCCCGCGCGCAGCGGCGCCGCGCCCGGCTCGGCGGGCGGTGTCCGTGTGTCGGTCACGTGCCGCTCCCTTGCTCGCCCTGGTCTCCGAACCTAGGGGCGGGCGCGGGAGCGCACCCGTTCGCGGCGCCCGTACGGGTCAGCGGCCGGTCGGCCGCGCACGCGTCGGACGTCACCCGGCCGTGGCGCCCCGGGACCGGTGACCGTGACCGTGCCCGGCCGACGGGGGCGGCTGGGGCGGTGGCGTACCAGGAACCTCGGCATACCGGTGCGCCGCCTCGGCATACCGGTGCGCCGGCCGGGTGGCAGGGGTGCGGCTACGGGCGGGGCGCTGATGCGGACGCTCCGGCGGGCGCCGCGGGAGTGCCGGGTGCCGGTCGTCCGGTCGGCACCCGTGTCAGGGCTTGCGCGCCACCCCCGCGTACACCGGCACGATGCCCTCCGCCTGGGCCGCCACGTCCTCCGGCTCCGGCCGCCACCCGGTGACGGGGATGACGCCCGGGCCCAGCAGCTCCAGTCCGTCGAAGAAGCGCGAGAACTCACCGAGCGAGCGCGGGTGGAACGGCGTGCCGCTGCGGGCGAACAGACCGGCGGCCTTGCCCACCGCCTCGGGGTTCAGATCGGGCGTGACCTGGGACAGAATCAGGTAGCTGCCCGGCGCGAGGGCGTCCAGGTACCGCTTGAGCAGGCCGTGCACGTCGTCGCCGTCGACCGCGTCGCCGAGGTAGTGGGTCAGGGCCACCAGCGACAGGGCGACGGGCTTGCCGAAGTCGAGGGACTCGCCCGCCAGCCCGAGGATCCGCTCCGGATCCCGGACGTCCGCGTGGACGTAGTCGGTGGTACCCTCCGCCGAGCCGTGCAGCAGCGCCTCGGCGTGCCGGAGGACGATCGGGTCGTTGTCGGCGTAGACGACCCGCGCCTCGGGGGCCACGGCCTGGGCGACCTGGTGCAGGTTCGGCTCGGTCGGGATGCCGGTGCCGACGTCGAGGAACTGGCGGATCCCGGCCTCGGCGACGGTACGGACGGCCCGGTGCATGAACCTGCGGTTGGCACGCGCCCCGCGGACCGCGGTGCTGTCCGCGGCGAGGATCCTGCGGGCGAGTTCCTCGTCCACCGGGTAGTTGTCCTTGCCGCCCAGCCACCAGTCGTAGACACGGGCCGGGTGCGGCCGGCTGGTGTCGATGGGCGCGGGGGTGGCGTCGGATCCGGTCATGCGGTGTCGTCTCCTCGGAGCCTGGTGTGTCGGAGCCTGGTGTGTCGGGGCCCGGTGGGTCGGGCCCGGCGTGCCGGGTACGGGCGGGGGCACCGGGTCAGTAGTCCTCGCGGTACTCGCGCAGGATCTTCTCGGTGCGCTGGGTCGAGGCGGCGCGCGCGGTCATGTGGTCCAGGACCTCCAGGTGCGCGGAGACCTCCGTGCGGGAGTCCAGGTACAGGGCGCCGGTCAGGTACTCGGTGAAGACCATGTCGGGCAGCTCCGGCTCCGCGAACCGGAACAGCGTGAACGGCGCGTACGTCCCGGGGTGCGGCCCGTCCTCGAACTCGGCGACCTGGAGCGTCACCCGGTCCCTGGTCGCGAACTCCAGTAGCCTGTCCAGCTGTTCGCGCATCACCCGGCCGTGGACGCTCACCGGGCGCCGCAGCACCGTCTCGTCCATCACCACCCACAGGTGGGGCGGGTCCGCCCGCTCCAGCAGCCGCTGCCGCTCCATGCGCAGGGACACGTGCCGCTCGACCGCGTCCGGACCCGCGCTGCCGATCGTCCCGGCCTCCAGGACCGCGCGCGCGTAGTCCTCGGTCTGCAGCAGCCCCGGGACGAAGTGCGGCTCGTAGGAGCGGACGATCCGGGCGGCGCCCTCCAGGCTCACGTACAGGCTGAACCAGTCCGGCAGCACGTCGTGGTACCGCTGCCACCAGCCCGGCTCGTTCGCCTCCTCGGCCAGCGCGACGAACGCCGAGACCTCGTCCTCGGGCACGCCGTAGGCCGTCAGCAGGACCTGGACGTACGGTATCTTCAGCGCGACCTCGGCCGTCTCCATGCGCCGCACGGTCGCCTGGGCCACCCGGAGCACCTTGGCGGCCTCCTCGCGTCTGAGGCCCGCCCGCTCCCGCAGCTCCTGCAACCGCCTGCCCAGGACCACCTGGCCCACGGTGGGTGCGGCCCGCCGTTCACTCACGCCACGCCTCCCCAACGCGCCCAAGTCTGCCCGCAGTCTGCCATGTTCCCCTGTCGGTCTCACAGGGGGCGGCCGGACCCCGGACCCCGCCACCCCGCGTCACGGCAGCTGCGTGTGCAGGTACTTGACCGTCGCCGGGTCGGCCGGCAGCAGCGTCTCGATGGCCAGCTCGGCCACGGTCACGTCCATCGGGGTGTTGAAGGTGGAGATGGAGGAGATGAACGACAGGACCCGGCCCTCGTGTTCGATCTGCATCGGCAGCGCGAAGTACGGCACCGGTTCGTCCGGCTCGGCGCCCGCCGCGTCGTCCGGCACCGGATAGCCGGCCACCTCCTCGTACAGCGCCCGCAGCGGTTCCGAGCGGTGCAGCGCGATCTGCCGCTCCATCTGCTCCAGCAGATGCCCGCGCCACTCGCGCAGATTGCGGATGCGCGGCGCCAGACCCTCCGGGTGCAGGGTCAGCCGCATCGCGTTCAGCGGCGGCTCCAGCAGGTGCTCCGACACGCCGTCCATCAGCATCAGGATGCCCCGGTTGGCGGCCAGCACCTGGTACGTCGCGTCGACGACCAGCGCGGGATAGGGCTCGTAGCCCCGGATCAGCCGCTCCATGCCCGCGCGCAGGGCGTCCAGCGCCGGGTCGTCCAGCGGCGTCTCCGGGTAGTGCGGGGCGTAACCGGCCGCGAGCAGCAGCGTGTTGCGTTCCCTTACGGGGACGTCCAGGTGCTCGGCGAGCCGCAGCACCATCTCCTCGCTCGGACGGGAGCGGCCCGTCTCGACGAAGCTGATGTGCCGGGCGGAGGAGCCGGCGCGCAGCGCCAGCTCCAGCTGGCTGACCCGCCGCCGCTCCCGCCAGGCCCGCAGCAGCGGACCCACGCCCTGGGCGGTGGGGACGGCAGTGGACATGGGTGCGGTCATACGCCGAACGGTAGTCGACGGCCGGCCCCGGCGGGCCCGGCCCGCGTTCCCGCCCAGGGCCCCGGCGGCCGTGCTGTGGCAGGCTGAGAGGGACCCGCCACCCAGGTAAGGAGCGCAGTCCATGCCCGTCGAACCGCTGACGCAGAAGGAGATCGAGGAGCGGCTGTCCGAGCTGCCGGGCTGGTCCCTCGACGCCGGTCGTCTCACCCGCTCCTACCGCCTCGGCTCGCACTTCGCGGCGACCGCCATGGTCGTCCACATCGCCCAGGTGCAGGACGAGCTCGACCATCACTCCGATCTGACCCTCGGCTACGACACGGTCGCCCTGGCCGTGCACACGCACAGCGCGGGCGGCGCCGTCACCGAGAAGGACGTGGAGCTCGCCCGCAGGGTGGAGGACCTGGCGGCAGGCCACGGGGCACACTGAAGGGCGTGCTGGACTACGACAAGGAAGCGGAACGGTACGACGCCTCCCGCGGCGGTGAACCCCGGGCCGAGGCCGCCGCGCGGGCCGTACTGAGCCTCGTGCCGCACCAGGCGCGCAGCCTGCTCGACGTGGCCTGCGGCACCGGCATCGTCACCCGGCGGCTCGCGGCCGGACGGGACGCCCTGCGCGTGACCGGCGCCGACCTCACCCCCGCCATGGCCCGGCGTGCCGCCGCCCGGCTGCCCGGCGCCGTCGTGCTGGCGGACAGCCGCCGACTGCCCTTCGCCGACGGGGAGTTCGACGCCGTCAGCAGCGTGTGGCTGCTGCACCTGGCCGGCAGCGCCGAGAACGCGCGGGCGATCGTCGGCGAGTGCGCCCGCGTGCTGCGGCCCGGCGGGGTGTACGTGACCACGGTCGACAAGGGCGCCTCGCACAACGTGGGCAGCGACATCGACGCCGTCCTCGCCTCCCGCCCGCCCAGCACGGCCCACGACGCCGCCGACCTCGTCGCGTCGTACGCCCGCGCGCACGGCCTGGTCCCGGCCGGCCGGGCCCGCTTCACCGGCCGGGGCCAGGGCCGCAGCCCCCGCCGAACCATCGCCGACCTGCGACGCGGCTGGTTCGTCACGCTGCCGCCGGGCGACCCGCTCGCGGAGGACTTCGCCACCCGGCTCGCCGCCCTGCCGGACCAGGACCGGCCCCGCCCCGACCCGGTGTTCACGCTGAGGGCGTTCAGGAAGCCGGTGGCGGCGCCCCGGTCGGCGGCGTCCACGGCGTGACCTGCGGGGATCTCCTCACGGAGCGCCCCGGAGGGGCTACTGAAGTTGATCAGCGTGTGGCATATTGATCCGCGCATGCCAGGGATACGGAGTCCCCGGCCAGGGGAGGAACAGCGTGAAGACCCGGAGAACCGCGATCCGAGCACTCGTCACCGGCGCCTGCGCGGTCGGTCTGGCCGTCGGCCTGCAGGGCCAGGCCTGGGCGGGGACGGTGACCATCTACGCCCCCAACGGCGCGGGCAGCGCCACCTGGAACGCGGACCCGTCCGGCTCCATCCCCGGCGACGCCATCCGGGCCTGCGACACCAAGTCGGACGGCTGGGGCATCGAAACCGCCCTCGACTACAACTACGACGGTGTCATCGACCGGCGGGTCGACACCCGCGGCCACACCGCCGGTTACTGCAGTCCCTGGAAGGGCGGTGACCTCACCGAGGGCAAGACCGTCCGTATGTACGTGACTCCCGTCAGCGGGGGCAGCTACGGGCCCTCGACGTACATCGACGTCGTCGCCTGACCGACCGCACAGGGCGACGTCCCCGGAACCTGCCGGTCCGGGGACGTCGCGCGTGCGGGGCCACAGCAGCCCCCGCCGACGCGGCCTGTGGCGTCGGTCAGCCGATCGAGCAGCTCCGGCCTCCCACCGCGAACGCCACCGGCTCCGCGTTCGTCCCCGACCACTCGCCCGTGAAGCCGAAGCCCACCGACGAACCGGGGGCCACGGTGCCGTTCCAGCCGGCGTTCCTGGCGGTCACCGAGGTGCCCGACCGGGTGTGGTCGGCGTTCCACATCCGGGTCACCTTCTGGCCGTTCGCGAAGGGCCAGGTGAGGGCCCAGCCGTTCCAGGGGGACGTGCCGGTGTTGGTGAGGCGGACGTCCGCCTGGAAGCCGCCCGACCACTGGTGGGTGATCGTGTACGTCACCTCGCAGGCGCCCGCGGGAGTCGGGCCTTCGCCGCCGTCGCCGCCCGCCGTGTCGCCGTAGACGACGCCGCGCCCGTTGGTCGCCACGTACACCCGCCCGTACACCCGCGGGTCACCGGTGATGGCGGCACCCGTCCAACCCCACTGGTGGGCGTCGTCGTTGACGCGGGTCCAGCTCGCTCCCCGGTCGGTGGACCGGAAGATGCCGCGGACGCCGCCGATCTCGGCGCTGGTGTAGAGGGTCTGGTAGGAGGCGTCCGGGGCCGCCTTGCCGAAGCCGACGGTGTCGGCCGCCCCGACGTTCGGGAGCTTGGCGAAGGTCGCGCCGCCGTCCGTCGAGTGCCACAGGCCGTACGGGCCGTCTGCCGCCCCGCCGGCCAGCCAGATGTCGCCCTTGCCGCCCGGCAGCGCCTTGAAGCGGACGCTGTCACCGGCGGGCAGGCCGCTCGCCGCCGACGCGGTGAAGGTCGCGCCGCCGTCGGTACTGACGTAGAACTTCCCGGACTTGAAACCGTAGAAGGTCTTCGGGTCGACCCGGTCGGACTCGACGACCGCGCCCGCCGGGATGCCGCTGGAAGCCTTCCAGCTGGTGCCGAAGCCCGTCGTGTAGTGCACTCCGGTGCCCTGCGGGCTCCACACGAAGCGGCTGCCGTCCGCGCCCGCCGCGACCGTGCCGCCGCCGCTCACCCCGGCGGGGTCGCTCCCGCCGGACCAGTTGGCGCCGTTGTCCGTGGAGAAGGCGATGTGCGGGCCCGCGTCGAGGTTGCCGGCCCGCACGACCGTGTCCGGGTTCGCCTCCGCGAAGTCCAGGCTGGTGGTGGAGGTGAAGTTCGGGGAGGTGTACATCATCGACGGGACCTCGGTCAGGCTCGTGTGCCGGAAGCCGCCGATGTCCCCCAGCGCGCTGAGCAGCGGGGCACCGGACGGGGGAGAGGCCAGGTCGTTCACCGCCGTCTCCTCCAGGCCCCGCACCATCGGGGTGATGGCGAACGTGCCGCCGTCGTCCCAGTTCGTGAGGTTCTCGGTACCGTAGATCGTCGCGCCGGTCCCGTACATCATCCGGTCCGGGTCGAACGGGTCGATCTCCAGCGACTCCGTCATCCAGCCCAGCTTCGGGGACTGCTCGGGCGGGGAGGGCCGCGCGCCCCAGGTCAGCCACGGGGACGACGAGACGTCCATCGTGTAGCGGTTCTCGCGGGCGGGGTACGACGTGTAGCTCCACGCCTGCGTCCACGTCGCGCCGCTGTCCGTCGAGCGGAAGATCTGCGTGTCCGGCCACCAGGAGCTGTACGCCGTCGCCATCACCGTGCCGGGGTTCTGCCGGTCGACGGTCAGGCCGCTGAACCCGTAGTAGGTGTCCGCCTCCGCGACCGGGCTGATGTCGGTCCAGGCGCCCGTCGCCGTCGCGTACCGGTACAGCCGGCCCTTGCCGCCGTCGTACGGGCCGCCGGTGTCGCTGTAGGCGAGGTAGAGGTGGCCGTTCTCCGCGTCCAGCACGCCCTTGTGGGCCAGGTACCCCGTCGGCTGCCCGGCGATCCGCTGCCAGGTCGCGCCGGCGTCCGTCGAGCGGTAGACGGCGTTCTCCTTGTCGGCCACCCCGACGTAGATCGTCTTCGTGGCCGCACCCGCGGTGCCCGTCGACTCGTCGAAGGTGACCCAGGTGATGCCCTGGTTGTCGGAGGCGTAACCGCTCGTGTCGCTCGGGTCCTGCGCGTAGTCGCCGGGGTTCGGGAAGGCCGTCACCTCGGACCAGGTCACGCCCGCGTCGGTCGACCGCCACAGGCCCTTGCCGCTGGGCGCGCCCAGGTACAGCACGTCGTTGTCGTGCGGGTCGACGGCCAGGCGCTCGCCCATGCCGCGGCCCGGCATGTTGCCGCCCAGCTTGAACGGCAGATCGGCCTTCTCCCAGCTCGCGCCCCGGTCGGCGGAGCGCAGCACCGCGCCGTTGCCCGGGTCCCAGTCGTTGGTGTACGTGCCGACCGCCGCGTACACCCGGTCCGGGGCGACGGAGTCGGAGGCGATGCTGACCACACCCGTGTGCCCCCAGTCGTCCCAGCCGACGTGGTCGAGCAGGGGCGTCCAGGTGTGGGACGACTCCTGCCAGCGGTAGGCGCCGCCGATGTCGGTACGGGCGTAGGCGAGGTCCCGCTCGGCGCGGTTGAAGACGATGCCGGGGACGAAGCCGCCACCGTCGATGCGGGCGTTCTTCCAGGTGTAGGTGTCGGCGGCGACGGCCGTCTCCGGCGTCTCGGCGGCCAGCACGGCGGGCGGGCTGCCCGCGAGGAGGCCGGCCGCGAGGGCCAGCACGGCGGTGAGGATCCGGGTTCTTCGCACGGTGGGGAACCGTCCTTCCGGCCAGGGGTGAGGAGGGGGACGTGCGAGGACCGGGCGGCCCTCGGCGTGGGTGGGGGCCGCCCGGTCGGGTGGTCTCGTCGTCCGGTGACGAGACCGGGCACGCGGAGCTGTCAAGCGCCCTGAAGGGGTGCGGGGAACTGCGCGGCCGGCCACGCACGGCCCGCAGCCGAAACACCCGCCCGACCCGCGGGGCGCTTCGCGGGGACTATTCGAGTAGCTCCGCGTACGAGCCCATGGCGAGGGCTATGTCCGCCTGGGCCCAGAACCGGTGATACGTGAACGTGGGCGCGGCACCGCCCCGGAGATAGTTCTCGATCTTCGACCAGGCCGGGTCGTCCTGGTAGAAGGACCGGATCGAGGAGAAGGTCGACGAGGCGTCGATCGTGTCGCCGTTCGGCATGGTCCCGGTCCAGCCGTTCGGGACGTACACCGGGTCGTCGAAGCGGTTGTAGTCGGCGCGGGTCTCCGGGACGGCGATGCCGAGCGCGTCCTGGTTGTTCTCCCACATGCCGTCGAGCAGGGCCTTCGCCGTGGCCGCGGCCTCCGTGTCACCGGAGCGGTCGGCGTAGTACGTCAGCGTCTTGGCGTACGCCGCCGCCACGCCGACGTCGTTGGTGTAGTCGGCGACGGTGACGTGCAGGTCACTGTTGGCGCCCGGGGCGGAGGCGTTCCAGGTGTCGGGCTTGCCCGACCACTGGAGCGTCGACGGGATCCGGAAACTGCCGTCGGGGTTGACCGTCGTCTCCGACAGCGCCCAGTCGACCCACTTGTCCAGGACCTCCTTAGCCTGGGCGTCACCGCTCTGCTGGTAGTACTCGGCGACCCGCTCCATGGACCACGCCTGGAAGCCGAACCACTGGTTGGACGGCGGGTCGTGGTACACGGGCTTCTCGTCGTAGTACATGCCGTAGAAGGTCGGCGTACCGGCCGGCGGCACGGCGTACCGGCCCGCCCAGCTGTTGGTCGCGCCGCCCGCGATGGCGCCCTCGTCGGACTGCAGCCAGCGGTAGAACTCCAGTTGCCGGTCGAGGGACTTGGCCCAGTCCGACGCGCCCGTGGCCGACTTGGGCTTCAGGTCGGCGTAGGTGCTCAGCGCGTAGGCGGCCAGCGGGTTCTGGTAGCCGCCGTGGGTGTGACTGGAGCCGATGCGCCAGGCCCAGCTCGCGGAGGTGTCCACCGCGCCGCCCCAGGCGTAGTACCAGGACAGCAGGTAGTGCGAGGAGTCCTTGCCGGTACCTGCGGGGCAGCTCGACTGTCCCACGCAGTTGCCGACCTTCTTGAAGTACTTGTCGAACATCGCGTAGCGCAGGTAGTCGCCCATCTTGGCGGCCTTGTCGAGGGTCCCGGCGATCTCGTCGCCCTTGCCCTGTTCCTCGGCCCAGAGGTCCGCCCAGTAGGCGGCCTGCACGGCCCGCGCGTCGGCGTCGGGGGCGTTGGTGAACTTCCACTGCTTCGCGTAGGAGGCGTCACCGGTGAACAGGTCCAGGTAGCCGTTCCTGCCGCCGTACTTGAAGGCGTCGCAGGTCGGCTGCGGCACCGTCTCCCACACCGATTCCTGCGCACCGCGCTGGAAGGTGTTGATGTACGACGGGCCGGTGTCCGACGGACCCGCCTCGCACGTGCCGGGCGAGTTGCCGTAGCCGTAGGTGTTGTCGACGTCCTGCAGCCAGTGCATGCCGTACACGTCGTCCGTGCCGTACGCCGACTTCAGCTCCCCGGCGATCGGGTCCTGGCCCACGGAGACCGTGCCGTCCAGCTTCGCCGGGTACTCGTTCGGCGTGTCCAGCTCGGGGGCGTAGGTCGCCGGCTTCGAGGCGTTGTAGGCGGAGTTGGTCGGCTGGTCGGCGTGGGTGGGGATCATGTACGTCTCCATGATCTCCCAGGCGTTGTTGAACCTGGACCAGTCGCCGGTCACCTTGCCGTACATGGCCTGGAGCCACAGCAGGTAGCTGTACGCCTCGGACGTGGTCTCGTGCCCGTGGTCCGGTGCCTCGACGATCAGGGTCTCGACCGAGTGGTAGGGGATGCCCTCGGGGGAGAAGTAGCCGTTCGCCGGGTCGGTGATCTTCCCGTAGAGCTCCAGGAAGCGGGCGTCGTAGTCCTTCGTGGCCGCCAGTTGGGTGACGGTGACCGTGGCCTTGCCGTGGCCGGGGGCCGTCGACTCGAAGACCGCGGATCCGGTGCCGGAGGCGTCGGCGGCGACGGTCACCCTCTGCGCGGTGTCCCAGTTCGCCGGGGTGAAGGTGAGGCTCGCCCCGCCGGTGACCGTCAGGCCCGTGTTGCCGCTCGCGCGGGACGTCGTGACGGTCACGTTCGCGGCCGGCTGTTTCGACAGCTTGACCTCGTACGTCCCCGACTCGCCCTGCTGCACGCCCAGTTGGGCGGGAGTGGCGACCACGGTCGGTCCCGAGGCGACCGTGATGCCGACCGGTGTGGAGTCGGCGGCGGCGCCCGTGCTGTCGTAGGCCTTCGCCACCAGTGAATGACTGCCCACGGTCAAACCGGAGGCGGAGTGGGTGTAGGGCGCGCTGGTGTCGGTGCCCAACAGGGTGGTGTCGTCGTAGAACTCCACCTTGCTGATCGTGGCTCCGTCGGCCGCGGCTGCCGTGGCGGCCAGGGGCACCGTCTCGCCCTGCGAGTACACGGCGCCCGCCTCCGGGCTGGTCAGCACGGCGATCGGCGGCTGGTGCGCCCCGGCGCAGACGGTGCCGTTGACGGTGAAGCTCGTCGGCGCGGTGTTGGTGCCGCTGTAGGTGAACTGCCCGCCGGTGGAGACGGCGGCCCCGGCGGCGATCCGCGCGTTGTACGAGGCGCTCTTCACGGTGACCGTCCGGCCGGACTGCGACCAGGTCCCGTTCCAGCCGTTCGTCAGCTTCTGGTCGCCGGCGTAGGCGTACGACAGGGTCCAGCCGTCGATGGCGTCGCCGCCGCGGTTGGTGAGCGTCAGCTCCGCGGTGAAACCGCTGCCCCAGTCGTTGGTCCGGTAGTCCACGCTGCACTGGAGCGCGGCCGCCCGGGCGGGGGTCGAACCGGTGCCCAGCATCGTCAGGGGGAGTGCGAGTGCCGCCAGCGCGGCGGTCCACAGCCGCCGTGCGGTGCGGCGTCCGGGTCTGTGTCGGGAGTGCATGGTGCTGGTTCCTCCTTGCGGCTCGGGGCGGGGAGGGGGAGCAACAAGCCTTGAACCAGTGGGAGCGCTCCCATAGTGAAGAGGGGGCCCAGGGCGGTCAAGGTGTGTGAAGAGTCGAAAAGATTCGACGGCCGTCGCCGGGAGAAAGTCGGTTACTCCTCTGTTCTTCACCGTCACTTGGCGCTACCTTCGCTGCACCAGTGGGAGCGGTTCCATCAGTCGACGCGTCCGTCACGGCGCGCCCGAACTGCAAGGAGTCGCTCATGCGACACCCCCCGTCCCACCTCCGCGTCCAGGACTCCCGGCCGCCGCCGCGGCCTGCCCGACGTGTCATCGGCCGGTGCGCCGGCCCGCACATCCCCCGGGTGCTCCCACCGTGCCCGCGGGTCGTTCCTGACCTCTGAACGCGCCTGACCTCCGCACGCGACGGCACCCCCATGCCGTTGGACAGCGGACCGCGCCGGGTGGAAGCGCGGCCCCGCACCAGAGCTCACCCCCACGAAAGAAGGAACCCGCACTCATGACCCGTACCAGAACCGCGATGCTCGCCGCCCTGACCCTGGTCGCCGGCGCCTCCGGCACGGCCCTCGCCGCGCACTCCGCGAACGCCGGCGCGGCCGCCGTCCCCTGTACCGTCGACTACAAGGTGCAGAACGACTGGGGCAGCGGCTTCACCGCCGCCGTGACCGTCACCAACAACGGGGCCGCCACCTCCAGCTGGTCGCTGGGGTGGACGTACGCCGGCAGCCAGAAGGTCACCAGCAGCTGGAACGCGAAGGTCTCCCAGAGCGGTGCCGCCGTGACCGCGGCCAACGAGTCCTACAACGGGACCCTGGCCACGGGCGGTTCGGCGAGCTTCGGCTTCCAGGGCACCTACAGCGGCAGCAACGCCGTCCCGGCCACCTTCACCCTCAACGGCGTGACCTGCAACGTCGACGCCGGCGGCCCGACCGACCCGCCGGAGCCGGGTGACAAGGTGAACAACCCGTACGACGGCGCCAAGGTCTACGTCAACCCGGAGTGGTCCGAGAAGGCCGCCGCCGAACCGGGCGGCAGCCGCATCGCGAACCAGCCCACCGGCGTGTGGCTCGACCGGATCGCCGCGATCAACGGCGTGAACGGCGGCATGGGGCTGCGCGACCACCTCGACGAGGCGCTGAGGCAGAAGGGTTCCGGCGAACTCGCCATCCAGCTCGTCATCTACAACCTGCCCGGCCGCGACTGCTCGGCCCTCGCCTCCAACGGCGAGCTGGGCCCGACGGAGATCGACAAGTACAAGACGCAGTACATCGACCCGATCACCGCGATCCTCGCCGACCCGAAGTACGCGGACCTGCGGATCGTCACCACGGTCGAGATCGACTCGCTGCCCAACCTGGTCACCAACGTCACCCCGCGGCCCACCGCCACGCCGAACTGCGACGTGATGAAGGCCAACGGCAACTACCAGAAGGGCGTCGGCTACGCCCTGAACAAGCTCGGCGACATCGGCAACGTCTACAACTACGTCGACGCCGGCCACCACGGCTGGCTCGGCTGGGACGACAACTTCGGCGCCTCCGCCGACATGTTCAAGACCGCCGCCACCACCGAGGGCGCGACCGTCGCCGACGTGCACGGCTTCATCGTCAACACCGCCAACTACAGCGCGCTGAAGGAGGACCACTTCAAGATCACGGACTCCGTGAACGGGACCTCCGTGCGCCAGTCCAAGTGGGTCGACTGGAACCGCTACACCGACGAGCTGTCCTACGCCCAGGCCATGCGCGACAAGCTGGTCTCCATCGGCTTCGACCAGAACCTCGGCATGCTGATCGACACCTCCCGCAACGGCTGGGGCGGCACCGCCCGGCCCACCGGACCGGGCGCGACGACCAGCGTGGACACCTACGTCGACGGCGGGCGCTACGACCGCCGCACCCACCTCGGCAACTGGTGCAACCAGTCCGGAGCCGGCCTGGGCGAGCGCCCGCAGGCCTCTCCCGCCGCCGGGATCGACGCGTACGTGTGGATGAAGCCCCCGGGCGAGTCCGACGGCGCGAGCAAGGAGATCCCGAACCCCGACGGCAAGGGCTTCGACCGGATGTGCGACCCCACGTACGAGGGCAACGCGCGCAACGGCTACAACCGGTCGGGCGCCCTGGCCGACGCCCCGATCTCCGGGCAATGGTTCTCCGCGCAGTTCCAGGAGCTGATGAAGAACGCCTACCCGCCGCTGTCGTGAGCGGAATCCCGCGCGGGTGACGCCGTCGGGGCCGGGTCCTTCCGACCGGGCCCCGGTGGCCGTTTTGCGGATACGGCAACAGAACTTGCCCCGCAGCGGTGAGTCGTCGCACGCTGACGGCACCGCGAACGGGAGGCTGACCACCATGGCGCACGACCCCCACCGGCACGACGCCGGACACCAGCACGGCCACGCTCACGACCACACCGACCTGGACTGGGCCGCGATGGCCCCGCTGCTCGAGGCCCAGGCCGAGCTCTACTCGCCGCTGTACCGGCAGGCCATGGACTGGCTGGCACGCGAAGTACCCGAGCCCGGTCTGGTCGTCGACGTCGGCAGCGGACCCGGGGTCGTGTCCGGCCTGTTCGCCGAGGCCTTCCCCGGCGCCCGCGTCGTCGCCGTCGACGGTGCCGGACCGCTGCTGGAGCGGGCCCGCGCCCGCGCGGCCCGGCTCGGCGTCGCCGACCGCTTCGGCACTCTCGCCGGCGACCTGCCCGGTGTGCTGGCCGAGCTCGACCGCCCCGCCGACCTGATGTGGGCGAGCCAGAGCCTGCACCACCTCGGCGACCAGCGGGCGGCCCTCGCCGCGCTCGCCGGGCACCTCGCACCCGGCGGCACGCTGGCGGTCCTGGAGGGCGGGCTGCCCGCCCGGTTCCTGCCCCGTGACCTCGGCTTCGGGCGCCCCGGACTGCAGGCGCGGCTGCGCGCCGCGGAGGAGGACGGGTTCGCCGAGATGCGCGCGAGTCTGCCCGGCTCCGTGGCCGAGGCCGAGGACTGGCCCGCGATGCTGACCGCCGCCGGTCTGAAGCACACCGGCACCCGCAGCTTCCTGCTGGACCTGCCCGCCCCCGTCTCCGACGAGACCCGCGCGTACGTCACCACCTCCCTGTCCCGGCTGCGCGACCAGATCGGGGACGGCCTCGACGCCGACGACCGGGCCACGCTGGACCGCCTGCTCGACCCCGGGGACGAGGCGAGCGTGCACCGGCGGCAGGACGTGTTCGTACTGGTGGCGCACACGGTCTACACGGCGGTACGGCCCGTCTGACGCGGACGGCACACGCGCGGGCCGCCGCGACAGGCGGACGGCGCACGCATGCGGGGCGGACGCGATCGTCGGACGGCGGTGCACACGTGCGGGGCGGACGCGACCGTCGGACGGCGGTGCACACGTGCGGGGCGACCGGCCGTCGGACGGCGCCACGCGCGGTGACCGCGAACACCGGGCGTCGCCCGCACGGGACGGCCGCGTCCGGCTCACCGGCCGCGCTCGCCGCCGGCGGCGGAGCATCCGCCGGGGGCACGCCCGGCACACGCACCGACTGGGACACACGCGCCCGACCGAGACACACGGAGGGGCCCACCGACCGGGCCCCTCCGCGGGCGCCGCCTCACTCCCCGTTGAACTCCGCCGGGTCCGGACCCAGACGCCGGTCCTCGTTCAGCGCGCTGATCGCCGCGAGGTCCTCGGTGTCCAGGGCGAAACCGAACACGTCGATGTTCTCCTTGATCCGGGACGGCGTCACGGACTTCGGGATCACCACGTTGCCGATCTGGAGGTGCCAGCGCAGCACGACCTGGGCCGGTGTGCGGCCGTGCTTCTGGGCGATCGCCACGATCGCCGGGATCTCCAGGATGCCCTTGCCGGAGCCGAGCGGGGACCAGGCCTCGGTGGCGATGCCCTGCTCCGCGTGGTACTCACGGGCGGCGTGCTGCTGGAGGTGCGGGTGGAGTTCGATCTGGTTGACCGCCGGGATGACCGACGTCTCGCCGATCAGGCGCTCCAGGTGCTCCGGGAGGAAGTTGGAGACACCGATGGCCCGGATCCGGCCGTCGGCGTGCAGCTTCTCGAACGCCTTGTACGTGTCGACGTACCGCTCCTTGGCCGGCATCGGCCAGTGGATCAGGTACAGGTCCACGTACTCGAGACCCAGCTTCTCCAGCGACGCGTCGAAAGCCCGCAGGGTGGAGTCGTACCCCTGGTCCTTGTTCCAGAGCTTGGTGGTGACGAAGAGGTCTTCGCGCGCCACGCCGGAAGCGGCGAGCGCCTTGCCGGTGCCCTCTTCATTGCCGTAGATCGCCGCTGTGTCGATGCTGCGGTACCCGGCCTCCAGGGCCTGTGCGACGGCCGTCTCGGCCTCGTCGTCCGGCACCTGCCAGACGCCGAAACCCAGCTGGGGCATCTCGACGCCGTTGTTCAGGATGATCGGGGGGACCTTGCTGCTCACGAGCTCTTGATCCTTCGGTTGTGGTCAGGTGGTACTCCTATCGTCAACGATCACGAGCCGTGATGCATTCCTGACCGGCGAACTCACATCCGGTACAGCGCCTCGACCTCCGTGCCGTAGGCCTTCTCGATGGCCCTGCGCTTGAGCTTCAGCGACGGCGTCAGCAGACCGTGCTCCTCGGTGAACGGCTGCGCCAGGACGCGGAAGGTGCGGATCGACTCGGCCTGGGACACGAGCGTGTTGGCCGCGACGACCGCGCGCCGCACCTCCGCCTCCAGATCGGCGTCGTGCACCAGGTCGGCCGGGGACTTCCGCGGCTTGTTGCGCATCGCCAGCCAGTGCTCGACCGCCTCCTGGTCGAGGGTGATGAGGGCGGCGACGTAGGGGCGGTCGTTGCCGACGACGATGCACTGGTTGACCAGCGGATGATCCCGCACGCGCTCCTCCAGCAGGCCCGGCGAGACGCTCTTGCCGCTGGAGGTCACCAGGATCTCCTTCTTGCGGCCGGTGATGGTGAGGTAGCCGTCCTCGTCGAGCGAGCCGAGGTCACCGGTGGCCAGCCAGCCGTCGTGCAGGGTCTCGCCGGTGGCCTTGGGGTTGTTGAGGTAGCCCTGGAAGACGTTGTCGCCGTTCAGCCAGATCTCGCCGTCGTCCGCGACCCGCACGGTGACGCCCGGTACGGGGCGGCCGACCGTGCCGTAGCGGGTGAGCCCGGGCGGGTTGGCGGTGGCCGCGGCCGTGGACTCGGTGAGGCCGTAGCCCTCGTAGATCTGGACGCCCGCGCCCGCGAAGAACAGGCCGAGCCGCCGGTCCATCGCCGAGCCGCCCGACATGGCGTTGCGGATGCGCCCGCCCATCGCGGCCCGCACCTTGGCGTAGACGAGCTTGTCGAAGAGCTGGTGCTGCACGCGCAGAGCCGCCGACGGGCCGGGCCCGGTGCCCCAGGCCTTCGCCTCCACGGCCTCCGCGTACTTCACGGCCACGTCGACGGCCTTCTCGAAGGGACCGGCCCTGCCCTCCTTCTCGGCCCTGCGCCGGGCCGCCTCGTACACCTTCTCGAAGATGTACGGCACGGCCAGGATGAAGGTCGGCCGGAAGGCGGCCAGGTCGGGCAGGAGGGCGGCGGCGTTGAGCTGCGGCTGGTGGCCGAAGCGGACCCGGCCGCGGATCGCCGCGACCTCCACCATCCGGCCGAAGACGTGGGCGAGGGGCAGGAACAGCAGGGTCGCCGCCTCGTCGCCCCTCCTGGAGTGGAACACCGGCTCCCAGCGCTCGATGACGGTGTCCGCCTCGTACATGAAGTTGCCGTGCGAGATGACACAGCCCTTGGGGCGGCCCGTGGTGCCGGAGGTGTAGATGACGGTGGCGACCGTGTCGGGCGTGACCGCCCTCCGGTGCCGGTGCACCACCTCGTCGTCGAGGTGGGCGCCGGCGTCGTACAGCTCCTGGACGGCGCCGGCGTCGAGCTGCCACAGGCCGCGCAGGCGGGGCAGCCGGTCGATGACGGTGGCGATGGTCATCGCGTGGTCCTCGTGCTCCACGACCGCGGCCGTCACCTCGGCGTCGTACAGCATCCACAGGCACTGCTCGGCCGACGAGGTCGGGTAGACGGGCACCACCTGGGCGCCGATCGTCCACAGGGCGAAGTCGAAGAGCGTCCACTCGTAGCGGGTGCGGGACATGATGGCGACCCGGTCGCCGAAGCGGACTCCCTGGGCGAGCAGGCCCTTGGCGAGGGCCAGCACCTCGTCGCAGAACGCGCCGGCGGTCACCTCCCGCCACTGCCCGGTCTCGTCCTTGCGGCCCAGCGCGATGTGCTGCGGGTCCTCCTGGGCGTGCCGGAAGACGGCGTCGGCCAGACCACCCACCGGTGGCGCCGACGTCGACGGAGGATTGGTGAACTCGCGCAAACCCCGCTCCCCACTCCTGGTGACGCCCCGCACAGCGCGGTGAAAGCTACCCCACGCACGGCGGGGGCGGGAGGGGCGTCACGGGCGGACAGCACGCGTGTTCGCGCTGGTCAGCGAGAGGAAATGCGCTCACATGGGGCGGGGTCGGACAGTTTCCTGACGGTTGGGTAAGTATCGGCGCACCAATCTCCACCGAATCTGTACGACCCGCTTACCGCCGGTACGGGGCCCGCCGGGACCGCCTCTTCCTCCTGCGCCCGCGAGGCCGTGCGGCACGGCGAGGCGTCCCCACGCCCGCGTCGGGGCGAGCGGCTCATCTGGCCTGGCTCATCTGTCCCGGCTCCCCTGTCCCGGCTCATTTCTCCCGGCTCCCCTGTCCCGGCTCCCTATGCGAGGCCCGTGCGCCGGGGCCGGTGCAGGCGGTCGCCGCCCGCCAGGATCGCCGACGCCAGGGCGTCCGCCGCGTCCTGGGCCGAGGCCCGGCGCCGGCCGTGCACCAGCACGAAGTCGACCCGGCCCAGCTCCGGCAGGCCGGCCCGGTCCGGCACCCGTACCAGGCCGGGCGGAATGAGCCCGCGCGAGTGCGCCATCACGCCGAGGCCCGCGCGGGCCGCCGCGATCAGGCCGTTCAGGCTGCCGCTGGTGCACGCGACGCGCCACTCGCGGCCCTGCCGCTGCAGTGCCTCCAGCGCGAGCGCGCGGGTGATGCCCGGTGGCGGATAGACGATGAGCGGCACCGGGCGGTCCGGGTCGACGCGCAGCCGCTCGGCGCCGATCCACACCAGCCGGTCCCGCCAGACCGGCTCGCCCTGCGGGTCCTTCGGCCGCCGCTTGGCCAGCACCAGGTCGAGCTTTCCGGCGGCCAGCTGCTCGTGCAGCGTGCCCGACAGCTCCACCGTCAGCTCCAGGTCGACCTCCGGATGGTCGTGCCGGAAGCCCTCCAGGATCTCCGGCAGCCGGGTCAGCACGAAGTCCTCGGACGCCCCGAACCGCAGCCGCCCGCGCAGCCGGGTGCCGGTGAAGAAGGCCGACGCCTGCTCGTGGACCTCCAGGATCCGGCGCGCGAAACCGAGCATCGCCTCCCCGTCCTCGGTCAGTTCCACGGAGTGCGTGTCACGCGTGAACAACTGCCGCCCGGTGGCGTCCTCCAGCCGCCGCACGTGCTGGCTCACCGTCGACTGGCGCAGCCCGAGCCGCCGTGCCGCCTGCGTGAAGCTCAGCGTCTGGGCCACGGTCAGGAAGGTCCGCAGATGGGAGGGGTCGTACACGCGGCCCACCGTACCCGGTCATCGCGACGCGTGATGACAGTGAGAGCGGTGTACCGGATTCCCGATCGCGGGGTGAGGGAGCACGATGGAGCGGGGACCCGGGACCCCACTGGAGCACGAGAGCCGGAGCACGAGAGTTGGAGCACGAAAGCCGGGGCACGAGAGCCGGAGCACGAAGAGAACGAGCGATCGAGCGATCGAGTAAGTGGAGCACCGTGAAACGCCTGCGACGGCCGCGTCGGATGCCGGTCGACCCGTACATCCTGCTGCTGCTCGGGACGGTGGGCCTCGCGGCGCTGCTGCCGGCCCGTGGAACGGGCGCCGACGTCGCCTCGGGTGCCTCCACGCTCGCGATCGCGTTCCTCTTCTTCCTCTACGGCGCCCGGCTCTCCACCCGCGAGGCGATGGACGGGGTGCGGCACTGGCGGCTCCACGTCACCGTGCTGGCCTGCACCTTCGTCGTCTTCCCGCTCCTGGGCCTCGCGTCCCGCGGGCTCGTCCCGTTCTTCCTGACCGACCCCCTCCACCAGGGCCTGCTATTCCTCACCCTGGTCCCGTCCACCATCCAGTCGTCGATCGCCTTCACGTCCATGGCCCGCGGCAACGTGCCCGCGGCGATCTGCGCGGGCTCGTTCTCCTCGCTGGTGGGCATCGTCGTCACGCCGCTGCTGGCCGCCGCCCTCCTCGGCGGCAGCGGGGGCGGGTTCTCCGCCGACTCGGTGGTGAAGATCGTGCTGCAACTGCTGGTGCCGTTCGTCGCCGGGCAGGTGCTGCGCCGCTGGATCGGCGGATTCGTGGCCCGGCACAAGAAGGTGCTCGGACTCGTCGACCGCGGCTCGATCCTCCTCGTCGTCTACACGGCGTTCAGTGAGGGCATGGTGCAGGGCGTCTGGCACCAGGTGAGCCCCGTCCGGCTGGCCGGCCTGCTGGCCGTGGAGGCGGTACTGCTCGCCGTGATGCTGCTGCTGACCTGGTACGGGGCGAGGGGGCTGGGCTTCGGCCGGGAGGACCGGATCGCGATCCAGTTCGCCGGGTCGAAGAAGTCCCTCGCCGCGGGCCTGCCCATGGCGAGCGTCCTGTTCGGTGCGCACGCCTCACTGGCCGTGCTGCCGCTGATGCTCTTCCACCAGATGCAGCTGATGGTGTGCGCGGTCATCGCCAAACGCCGGTCGCACGACCCGGAGGCGGTCGCCTCGGACGAACGGGACGCGGCGGCCCGGGCGACCGTCGGCAGCGGACCACGGCGGGGTTGAGCGGTGCGGCGGCGAGGGCGGGGCCGGGCGGCCCGCGCCGCAGGGGGCGCCCCTGCCGGCCGGGGCCACGCCCCGGGTGCCGGAGAGGTGGCTCACCCCTGCGTGGCCGCCGCCCGCAGGGCGACGCGCTCCTCGCCCGCGTACACGTTCATGGAGGCACCCCGCAGGAAGCCCACCAGCGTCAGCCCCGTCTCGGTGGCCAGGTCCACCGCCAGCGAGGACGGCGCCGACACCGCGGCCAGCACCGGGATGCCCGCCATCACCGCCTTCTGCGCCAGCTCGAAGGAGGCCCGGCCCGACACCAGCAGCACGGACCGGGACAGCGGCAGGTCCCCGGTCTGCAGGGCGCGGCCGACCAGCTTGTCGACCGCGTTGTGCCGGCCCACGTCCTCCCGTACGTCGACCAGTTCCCCGTCCTCGGTGAACAGGGCAGCCGCGTGCAGTCCGCCGGTCCGGTCGAAGACCCGCTGGGCGGCGCGCAGCCGGTCGGGCAGGCCCGCCAGCAGCTGCGGCGTGACGCGGACCGGGGGAGTGTCGGCGAGGGGCCAGCGGGCCGTCGTGCGCACCGCGTCCAGGCTCGCCTTGCCGCACAGCCCGCAGGACGAGGTCGTGTAGACGTTCCGTTCCAGCGTGATCTCGGGGATCAGCACGTCCGACGCCGTCTGCACGTCCACCACGTTGTACGTGTTGGAGCCTCCCTCGCCCGTGGCGCCCGCGCAGTAGACGATGTTCCGCAGGTCGCCCCGCTCGGCGAGCACCCCCTCGCTGACCAGGAAACCGGCGGCGAGGGCGAAGTCGTCGCCCGGAGTGCGCATCGTGATCGCGAGCGGTCTGCCGTTCAGCCGGATCTCCAGCGGTTCCTCGGCGACGAGCGTGTCCGGGCGGGTGGAGACCGCACCGTCCCGTACGCGGATCACCTTGCGTCGTTCCGTGACTCGTCCCATGTCGCGTGTCCCGATTCCCGTGTGGCGTGCACCGTGTCCCGTGTGCCGGTCCGTCCCCGCTCATTGTCCTGCACGCAGGCCTCCCCACCGCCGCCCTGCCAGGTCGGCGCGATCCACGGACGGCTGCCCACCGCCCGGTTCCTCACCGGGTGACGCCGCCGGGGGCGCCCGGGATGCTGACCGAAGCCGACAAGGCGCGCGCCGGTTTCCTGTCGCTTCACCTGCCGTCGTACCCGTCGGTCACTGAACACACTGGTGGACCCGGTCCCCGAGGCAGCGAGGATTCCACCCATGCACGGCTCCCGCATCACCGCCGTCGGCCACTATCAGCCGGCCAGGGTTCTCACCAACGAGGACCTGGCGGGCATGGTCGACACCAGCGACGAGTGGATCAGGAGCCGGGTGGGCATCCACTCCCGCCGTATCGCGGGGCCCGACGAGCCGGTCGACGAGCTGGCCGGTCACGCCGCCGCCAAGGCCCTCGCGTCGGCCGGACTGACGCCGGCCGACGTGGACCTGGTGCTGGTCGCCACCTCCACCGCGATCGACCGTTCCCCGAACACCGCCGCCCGTGTCGCGGCCCGCCTCGGCATGCCGGCACCCGCGGTCCTGGACGTCAACGTCGTGTGCGCGGGCTTCACCCACGCCCTGGCCACCGCCGACCACGCCGTCCGGGCCGGTTCGGCGAGCCGCGCCCTCGTCATCGGCGCGGACAAGATGTCCGAGGTGACCGACTGGACCGACCGCACCACCTGCGTGCTCGTCGGCGACGGGGCGGGGGCCGCCGTCGTGGAGGCCTGCGCCCCGGGCGAGGAGGCGGGGATCGGCCCCGTGCTGTGGGGGTCGGTGCCCGAGATGGGCAACGCGGTCCGCATAGAGGGCACGCCCCCGAGGTTCGCGCAGGAGGGGCAGAGCGTCTACCGCTGGGCCACCACACGACTGCCCGCCATCGCACGCCAGGCCTGCGAGCGGTCCGGACTGGAACCGGCCGACCTCGCGGCGGTCGTCCTGCACCAGGCGAACCTGCGGATCATCGAACCCCTCGCCGCGAAGATCGGCGCCGTCAACGCCGTCGTCGCCCGCGATGTCGTCGAATCCGGCAACACCTCGGCGGCGAGCATCCCGCTCGCCCTCTCCAAGCTGGTGGAGCGCGGCGAGATCACCAGCGGGGACCCGGTACTGCTCTTCGGCTTCGGCGGCAACCTCTCCTACGCCGGGCAGGTCGTCCGCTGTCCCTGAGCCACCCCGGTGAGGCCTTGGCGTGGCGCGGACTGCTCCCGGCCGGCGGGCCCCGGACCCCGACCCCTGTGCGTCGTGGACATCGCCGCGCAGGCGGCCGCCCGGGTGCGCCGATGCGCGGACACACGGAGCGGATGGAGGGTGGAACAGGCGGAGCACCTGGGGCGCACAGAGCACATACGGCCCTCGAACCACGTGTGATCCAGCGCTTGACCCGCGATCCGTCCTGAACTGCGCGCGTCTGCCCGAACTGTCCCCGTCGAGGTCGACCTTCTTTGTCCTCTCAGTGGAGAAAGTTCGCAGCAATTCATGCGCGACTTCTTCCCACACCCGACGGCCGCTGCTACGTTCCCTCCGAAAGCAAGCCACGGACGCGACCGAAACGGGCGCGCTCAAGCCATTGAGGCGGGGAGGGGCTCGTGAGACGCATGACGGCACGACCCGCGAACGCCCACCAAGCCCGACTGCTCCAGCTGTTGCGCGACGGTGGCCCCAACTCCCGAGCCCAGCTCGGCGACCAGGTGGACCTCTCCCGGTCCAAGCTGGCCGTGGAGGTGGACCGGCTGCTGGAGACGGGGCTCGTCGTGGCCGACGGACTCGCCGCCTCGCGCGGCGGACGCCGTTCCCACAACGTCCGTCTCAATCCCGAACTACGCCTGCTCGGCGTCGACATCGGCGCGACCTCGGTCGACGTCGCCGTCACCAACGCCGAACTGGAGATCCTCGGGCACATCAACCAGCCCCTGGACGTACGCGAGGGACCGGTCGCGGTCTTCGAGTACGTCCTGTCCATGGCCGCCAAGTTGCGGGCCTCGGGTCTGGCGGAGGGCTTCGACGGCGCCGGCATCGGCGTCCCGGGACCGGTCCGCTTCCCCGAGGGCGTACCGGTGGCTCCGCCGATCATGCCGGGCTGGGACGGCTTTCCCGTGCGGGAGGCGCTCAGCCAGGAACTCGGCTGCCCGGTCATGGTCGACAACGACGTGAACCTGATGGCGTTGGGGGAGCAGCACGCGGGCGTCGCCCGCACCGTGCACGACTTCCTCGTCGTCAAGATCGGTACCGGTATCGGCTGCGGCATCGTCGTCGGCGGTGACGTCTACCGGGGGACGACGGGCAGCGCGGGCGACATCGGGCACATCCAGGCCGTGCCCGACGGACGACCGTGCGCCTGCGGCAACCGGGGCTGCCTGGAGGCCCACTTCAGCGGCGCGGCACTGGCCCGCGACGCCACGGAGGCCGCCGAGCAGGGCCTGTCGGCCGAGCTCGCGAACCGGCTGGAGGCGAACGGGGGCCTCAGTGCCGCCGACGTCGCCGCCGCGGCCGCCGCGGGCGACGCCACCGCACTCGAGCTGATCCGGGAGGGCGGCCGCAGCACCGGCCAGGTCATCGCCGGCCTGGTCAGCTTCTTCAACCCGGGTCTCGTGGTGATCGGCGGCGGGGTGACCGGCCTCGGCCACAACCTGCTCGCCGCGATCCGTACCCAGGTCTACCGCCAGTCGCTGCCGCTGGCGACCGGCAACCTGCCCATCGTCCTGGGGGAGCTGGGCCCCACCGCCGGAGTCATCGGCGCGGCCCGGCTGATCAGCGACCACCTGTTCTCACCCGCGTAGGACCGTCTGTTCACCCGCGTAGGCACCGTCGTCCCACCCGCGTAGGCACCTCCGTCCCACCCGCACGGGCACCACCTGCCACCCGCCCGGGCACCACCCGTGGCACCCGTATCGGCACCACCCGGTTCGTGAGCTCCACCCGCACCCTGCTCCGCACTGCTCGCACCGCACGCCCTTGCTCCAGGCCGCTTCGCACCGCACGCCTCTGTTCCACGCTGCCCCACACCGCACGGCCCTGTCCCACCTCTGTTCCATCCCGACCCGCCCTGCTCTGCCCTGACACCGGCCCGCACGCCCGCCGAGGGGACCACACATGGCACCAGAACCACCGCTGCTCAGCATGTCCGGCATCACCAAGTCGTTCCCCGGAGTCCGGGCCCTGGACGGCGTCGACCTCGACGTCCAGGCCGGCGAGGTGCACTGCCTGCTCGGCCAGAACGGCGCCGGGAAGTCCACCCTCATCAAGGTCCTGGCCGGAGCCCACCAGCCCGACACCGGCACCATCCGCTGGCGCGGCGAGGACGTCACCCTGCGCTCGCCCATCGCGGCCATGCGCCTCGGCATCGCCACCATCTACCAGGAGCTCGACCTGGTGGAGCACCTGTCGGTCGCCGAGAACGTCCACCTCGGCCACGAGCCGACCACCGCCGGCTTCGTCGTACGGGGGAGGGCGGCCAGGGCGTCGACGGCCCAGCTCCTCAGGCGACTCGGCCACCCGGAGGTCGATCCGGGGCGGCTGGTCGGGGAGCTCTCGGCGGCGCAGCAGCAGATCGTGTCCATGGCGCGGGCGCTCTCGCACGACGTACGGCTGATCGTGATGGACGAGCCGTCCGCCGCGCTCGACCCGGAGGAGGTGGACAACCTCTTCCGCATCGTCGCCGACCTCACCGCCGACGGTGTCGCCGTCGTCTACATCTCGCACCGCCTGGAGGAGATCCGCCGCATCGGCGACCGGGTCACCGTCCTCAAGGACGGCCGGGCCGTCGCCGGCGGGCTGCCCGCCAAGTCGACGCCGACCCGGGAGGTGGTGGCGCTGATGACCGGGCGCAACGTCGAGTACGTCTTCCCCGACCGGCCGGCCTCGCCGCCCCGGGGCGAACCCGTGCTGAGCGTGCGGGGACTGGCCAGGGACGGCGAGTTCGCCCCCCTCGACCTGGACGTCCGCCCCGGCGAGATCGTCGGCCTCGCCGGACTCGTCGGCTCCGGCCGCTCCGAGATCCTGGAGACGGTCTACGGGGCCCGCAGGGCGAGCGCCGGCGAGGTCCTCGTCGACGGCCGTCCGCTGCGGCCGGGCAGTGTGCGCGCCGCCGTCCGCGCCGGGCTGGGACTCGCCCCCGAGGAACGCAAGGCGCAGGCCCTGCTGATGCTGGAGTCCGTCACCCGCAACGTGTCGGTCTCCGCCATGTCCCGCTTCTCGCGCGGCGGCTGGATCGACCGCGGCGCCGAACTGGACGCGGCCCGTACGGCGACCCGCGAGCTGTCGCTGCGGCCCGACAACCCCTCCGTGCCCGTGCGCACCCTGTCCGGCGGCAACCAGCAGAAGGCGGTCCTCGCCCGCTGGCTGCTGCGCGGCTGCCGGGTCCTGCTGCTCGACGAACCCACCCGCGGCGTCGACGTCGGCGCCCGCGCCGAGCTGTACGCGGTCATCCGCCGCCTCGCCGACGAGGGCCTCGCCGTGCTGCTGGTCTCCAGCGAGGTGCCCGAGGTGCTCGGCCTCGCCGACCGCGTGCTGGTGCTGCGCGAGGGCCGCGTCGTGCACGAGGCCCCCGCCCGCGAACTCGACGAACACCGCGTACTCGACCTCGTGATGGAAGGAAGCCCGGCGTCATGACGCAGCACGTGTCCCCGCCACGGGGCGGCACCGGCAAGGCGGCCCCGGTGGACGGTCCGCCCGCCTGGCGGAGCCTGACGGCCCACGCCGACCTGCGCATCCTCACCCTGCTCGGGGTGCTCGCCGTACTGGTCCTCATCGGCGGCATCACCCAGCCCGACGCGTTCCTCGACACCCGCAACCTGCAACTGGTGCTCACCCAGGCGTCCGTGATCGGCGTCGTCACCGTCGGCATGACCTTCGTGATCGTCTCCGGCGGCATCGACCTGTCCGTCGGCGCGATCGTCGCCCTGTCCTCGGTGTGGGCCACCACGGTCGCCACCCAGGAGTACGGCTTCGCCGGCATCCTCTTCACCGCGGTCGTCGTCGGAGTGGGCTGCGGCCTGGTCAACGGGGTGCTCATCGCGTACGGGGCGATCGTCCCGTTCATCGCCACCCTCGCCATGCTGGCCTCGGCGCGCGGCCTCGCGCTCCAGATCACCGACGGCCGGACCCAGGTCGTCACGGTCCCCGGCGTGCTGGACCTCGGCGAGCGGGACGCCTACGTGCTCGGCATCCCGCCCCTGGTGCTGGTGTTCGCGGCCGTCACCGTCATCGGCTGGTTGGTGCTCAACCGGACCACCTTCGGGCGCCGCACGGTCGCCGTCGGCGGCAACGCGGAGGCCGCCCGGCTCGCCGGCATCGACGTCCGCCGCCAACGGCTCTACCTCTACCTGCTCTCCGGCCTGTGCTGCGGCATCGCCGCCTTCCTGCTGATCGTCCTGGCCGGCTCCGGCCAGAACACCAACGGCAACCTCTACGAACTCGACGCCATCGCCGCCGCGATCATCGGCGGCACCCTGCTCAGCGGCGGGCGCGGCACCATCGTCGGCTCCGTGCTCGGTGTCCTGATCTTCACCACGATCACCAACATCTTCGCCCTGAACAACCTGCAGAGCGACGTCCAGCAGATCGCCAAGGGCGCGATCATCGTCGCCGCCGTGCTGGTCCAGCGCCGTACCGCAAGCACGCACTGAGGAAAGGGTTCACCGCCATGTCGAAGCTCACGAGTCGCAGAGGACTGCTCTTCGGAGCCGCCGCCGTGTCCGCCGGTGCCGTCCTCACGGGGTGCACCAGCAACGACCCGGACGACGCCGACGACAAGCCGGCCGCCAACGACCAGCCGGCCGCCGACGACAAGCCGGGCAAGCAGGTCACGATCGGCTACGCCGGCCCGCAGGCCGACCACGGCTGGCTCAACGCCATCAACGACAACGCCAAGAAGCGCGCCGAGAAGTACTCGGACGTGACCCTGGAGGTCACCGAGGGCTCCAACGACACCGCGCAGCAGATCGGCCAGATCGAGACCCTCATCAACAAGAAGGTCGACGTCCTGGTGGTGCTGCCCGCCGACGGCAAGGCGCTCACCCAGGTCGGGCTGAAGGCGATGCGCGCCGGCATTCCGGTCGTCAACCTCGACCGCGTCTTCAACAGCCCCCAGGCCTACCGCTGCTGGATCGGCGGCGACAACTACGGCATGGGCCTCAACGCCGGCCACTACATCGGTGAGAAACTGAAGGACAAGGCCGATGCGCGCGTGATCGAGCTGGCCGGCCTGGACAACCTGGAGCTGACCAAGCAGCGCACCCAGGGCTTCGACGACGCCCTGAAGAACTACCCCAACATCCGGAAGGTGGCCCGCCAGGCGGCCGACTTCACCGTCGAGTCCGGGCAGGCCAAGATGGCCCAGCTGCTCCAGGCCCAGTCGGAGTTCGACGCCCTGTGGAACCACGACGACGACCAGGGCGTGGGCGCGCTGCGCGCCATCGAGCAGGCCGGTCGCGACGACTTCCTGATGGTCGGCGGCGCGGGCGCGCTCTCCGCCTTCGAGGCCATCAAGGCGGACCGCGGCGTCCTGAAGGCGACCGTGCTGTACCCGCCGACCATGGCCGCCTCCGCGATCGACCTGGCCCGCGCCCTCGGTCAGGGCAAGGGCGTCGGCGGTCTCGCCGAGTTCGAGATCCCCTCGTCGCTGACCTGCTACTCGGCCGTCGTCGACAAGGAGAACGTCGACCAGTACATGTCCACGGGCTTCAAGTGAGGGCCCCCGCCCCGCGCACGGCCTGACCAGCCCGCCGGGGCGGGGCCCACCCCCCACCGCGCCACCACGACGAGGAGGACATCCGCATGGGACAGCCGCAGCAGCCCGAGGGGGCCGGGGCTCAGGCAGCAGTCACCGGGACCGGAACCGAGAGCGGGACCGGGACCAGGGCGACGGGCGCGTCCGTGACCAGACCGCCGTTGCGCGTCGGCATGGTCGGCTACGCCTTCATGGGCGCCGCCCACTCCCAGGGCTGGCGCACCGCCGGCCGGGTCTTCGACCTGCCGCTGAACCCGGTACTGGCCGCGATCTGCGGGCGGGACGCCGACGCCGTCCGCGCCGCGGCCGACCGGCACGGCTGGGCGAGCACCGAGACCGACTGGCGGGCCCTGGTCGAACGGGACGACATCGACCTCGTCGACATCTGCACCCCCGGCGACAGCCATGCCGAGATCGCCCTGGCCGCGCTCGCCGCCGGAAAGCACGTCCTGTGCGAGAAGCCGCTCGCCAACACCGTCGAGGAGGCGGAGGCGATGACCCGGGCCGCCGAGGAGGCGGACGCACGGGGCCGGCTGGCGATGGTCGGCTTCAACTACCGCCGCGTGCCGGCCACCGCACTGGCCCGGCGCATGGTCGCCGAGGGCCGCATCGGCCGGCTGCGGCACCTGCGGGTGACGTATCTCCAGGACTGGCTGGTGGACCCGAAGGCCCCGCTGACCTGGCGGCTGCGCAAGGAGCTGGCGGGTTCGGGAGCGCTCGGCGACCTGGGCGCGCACATCGTCGACCTCGCGCAGTACCTGACCGGGGAGCGCATCGCGGGCGTCTCAGCCGTCACCGAGACCTTCGTACGCCAGCGCCCGCTGCCGGCCGGCGCCGCGCGGGGCCTGTCCGCGGGCTCGGCGGACGGCACCACGGGGCAGGTCACCGTGGACGACGCCGCCCTGTTCACCGGCCGTCTCACCTCCGGCGCCCTGGCCTCCTTCGAGGCCACCCGGTACGCCACCGGCCGCAAGAACGCCCTGCGCGTCGAACTCAACGGAGAGCGCGGTTCGTTGGCGTTCGACCTGGAGCGCCTCAACGAGCTGTCGTACCACGACGGCACGGAGCCGGGGGAGCACGCCGGGTTCCGCCGGATCCTCGTCACCGAACCCGAGCACCCCTACCTGGACGCCTGGTGGCCGCCGGGTCACGGACTCGGCTACGAGCACACCTTCGTCCACCAGGCGCGCGACCTCGTCCACGCCGTCGCCGAGGGCCGCCGCCCCGACCCCTCCTTCGCCGACGGGCTGCAGGTGCAGCGCGTGCTCGCGGCGGTCGAGGAGAGCGCCGAGAAGAACTCCGTCTACACCCCGATCGCCCCCTGAGGAGGCTGGCAGCGACATGCCGCGCAACTTCACTCTCTTCACCGGCCAGTGGGCGGACCTGCCTCTGGAGGAGGTCTGCCGCCTCGCTCGCGACTTCGGCTACGACGGTCTCGAACTCGCCTGCTGGGGCGACCACTTCGAGGTCGACAAGGCCCTCGCGGACCCGTCCTACGTGGACTCGCGCCACCAGCTGCTCGACAAGTACGGGCTGAAGTGCTGGGCGATATCCAACCACCTGGTCGGTCAGGCCGTCTGCGACGCCATCATCGACGAACGCCACCAGGCCATCCTGCCCGCCCGCATCTGGGGCGACGGTGACGCGGAGGGCGTCCGGCAGCGGGCCGCGGCCGAGATCAGGGACACCGCGCGGGCCGCGGCCCGCTTCGGCGTCGACACCGTCATCGGCTTCACCGGGTCGGCCATCTGGCACCTGGTCGCCATGTTCCCGCCCGCCCCCGAGTCGATGATCGAGCGCGGCTACCAGGACTTCGCGGACCGCTGGAACCCGATCCTCGACGTCTTCGACGCCGAGGGCGTGCGGTTCGCCCACGAGGTCCACCCCAGCGAGATCGCCTACGACTACTGGACCACGCGGCGCGCGCTGGAGGCGGTCGACCACCGGCCCGCCTTCGGCCTCAACTTCGACCCCTCGCACTTCGTGTGGCAGGACCTCGACCCGGTCGGCTTCCTGTGGGACTTCCGCGACCGGATCTACCACGTCGACTGCAAGGAGGCCCGCAAGCGCCTCGACGGCCGCAACGGGCGGCTCGGCTCCCACCTGCCGTGGGGCGACCCGCGCCGCGGCTGGGACTTCGTGTCGGCCGGCCACGGCGACGTCCCCTGGGAGGACGTCTTCCGCATGCTCCGCGCCATCGACTACCAGGGCCCGGTGTCGGTGGAGTGGGAGGACGCCGGAATGGACCGGCTGCAGGGCGCCCCCGAAGCGCTCACCCGTCTCAAGGCGTTCGACTTCGAACCGCCCAGCGCGTCCTTCGACGCCGCGTTCAACAGCTGATCCACCCGCCCGGCAGCAGGTCGGGGACGGGGGCCGGCACCTCAGCCGGTCCCCGGTCCGGCCTGCCCGGATCCCGCTTTGTCCTGCCTTGGGAAAAAGTTCAACCAGCACTGACCCAAGGGGTGTTGGACGCGGACGAACGCGGTTACCGTCCCTGAAGTGTTCAGGACACCCACACCTCCGGGGTGACGGCGCACCCCGGCGCCCGCACCGCACGCCTTCGCACCCATCCCGTACGGCCCATCCCGTTCCCGGAGGGACTTCGTGCACAGAAGCAGACTCAGAAGGACCGGAACCCCGCGGCTTCGCACCACCCTCGCCCTGTTCACCGGCCTGATGCTGGCCGTGGGCACCCCGGCGACCGTCGCCGGCGCCCACCCCGGCCACCCGGAACACGACCAGCCGGCAGCCGCCGAGGGGCAGTTCCAGCAGGTACCGCTCGCCAAGGGTGAGCCCGAGATGGGCGAGCCGATGTCCCTCGCCGTGCTCCCGGACCGCAGCGTCCTGCACACCGCACGCGACGGCACGCTGCGCCTCACCGACCAGGGCGGCGTCACCAGGATCGCCGGCAAGCTCGACGTGTACAGCCACGACGAGGAGGGCCTGCAGGGCGTCGGCATCGACCCGGACTTCAAGAACAACCGGGCGATCTACCTCTACTACGCCCCGCCGCTCGACACCCCCGCGGGCGACGCCCCCGAGACCGGCACCGCCGAGGACTTCAAGAAGTTCGACGGCGTCAACCGCCTCTCCCGCTTCGTCCTCAAGCCCAACGGCACGCTCGACATGGCCAGCGAGAAGAAGGTCCTGGACGTCGCGGCCTCCCGCGGCACCTGCTGTCACGTCGGCGGCGACATCGACTTCGACGCCGAGGGCAACCTCTACCTGTCCACCGGCGACGACACCAACCCCTTCGCCTCCGACGGCTTCACGCCGATCGACGAGCGACCGGACCGCAACCCGGCCTTCGACGCCCGCCGCAGCGCCGGCAACACCAACGACCTGCGCGGCAAGATCCTGCGCATCAAGGTCGCCGAGGACGGCTCGTACACCGTCCCGGAGGGCAACCTCTTCGCCCCCGGCACCGCGAAGACCCGTCCCGAGATCTACGCGATGGGCTTCCGCAACCCCTTCCGGATGAGCGTCGACGACAAGACCGGCACCGTCTACGTCGGCGACTACGGCCCCGACGCCGGCGCCGCCGACCCGAAGCGGGGACCGGCGGGCCAGGTCGAGTTCGCCAAGGTCACCAAGGCCGCCAACTTCGGCTGGCCCTTCTGCACCGGTGACAACGACGCCTACCTCGACTACGACTTCGCCACGAAGACCTCCGGCGAGAAGTTCGACTGCGCCGCACCGAAGAACACCTCGCGGCACAACACGGGCCTCGTCGACCTGCCGCCCGCGCAGGCCGCGTGGATACCGTACGACGGCGGGTCCCTGCCCGAGTTCGGCAGCGGCTCCGAGTCCCCGATGGGCGGACCCGTCTACCGCTACGACCCGGACCTCGACTCCAAGGTGAAGTTCCCCGAGGAGTACGACGGCGACTTCTTCGCCGGGGAGTTCGGCCGCCGCTGGATCAAGCGCATCGAGCAGACCGAGGACGGCGGGGTCGCGAAGATCAACGACTTCCCGTGGACCGGCACCCAGATCATGGACATGGAGTTCGGCCCCGACGGCGCGCTCTACGTCCTCGACTACGGCCTCTCCTGGTTCCAGGGCGACAAGGACTCCGCGCTCTACCGGATCGAGAACGCCGAGGACGGCTTCTCCCCGATCGCCGAGGTCAGCGCCGACAAGACGTCCGGCGCGGCCGGCCTGAAGGTCGCCTTCACCGCCTCCGCCAAGGACGCCGACTCCCCGGACCTCACCTACAGCTGGGACTTCGGCGACGGCACCAAGGGCGAGGGCCTCAAGCCCACCCACAAGTACAAGAAGACCGGCACCTACACCGCGACCTTCACCGCGAAGGACCCCGAGGGCAACACCGGCAACGCCAGCGTCCGGATCGTCGTCGGCAACACCGAGCCCAAGGTGAGGATCGAGGTCCCGGGCAACGGCAGCCTGGCCGCCTTCGGCGAGCCCGTTCCCTTCAAGGTGACGGTCACCGACCCCGAGGAGACGATCGACTGCTCCAGGGTCAAGGTCGCCTACAGCCTCGGCCACGACTCCCACGCCCACGAGCTGACCAGCGAGACGGGCTGTGAGGGCACCCTGAAGCCCCCCGCCGGCGACGGCGGCCACGACCCCAACGCCAACATCTACGGCGTCGTCGGCGCCGGCTACACCGACGGCGGGGCCAACGGCCAGGAGGCACTGACCGGCACCGCGCGCACCGTGATCCAGCCGCTGCACCGCCAGGCCGAGCACTTCACCACCCAGTCGGGCATCAAGACGTACGACAAGACGGGTGCCAACGGCGGCAAGACCGTCGGTGACATCGACGACGGCGACTGGATCTCCTTCAGCCCCTACCGGTTCGACGGGCAGAAGAAGCTGACCGTGCGTGCCTCCTCCGGCGGCGCCGGCGGCTTCGTCGAACTGCGCACCGGCTCGCCCGACGGCCCGCTGCACGGCTCGGCGTACATCCCGCCGACCGGCAGCTGGGAGACCTTCCAGAACGTCGACGTGCCGCTGCGGGCCCTGCCCAAGCGCACCACGGAGATCTACCTGGTCTTCAAGGGAGGTGAGGGCGCGCTGTATGACGTGGACGACTTCGAGTTCTCCAAGGAGCCGTTCAAGGGCGGCAAGAGGGTCCTGGTCTTCTCCAAGACCGCCGGCTTCCGGCACGACTCCATCCCCGCGGGCATCACCGCGCTGAAGGAGCTGGGCGCACCGGCCGGCATCACGGTCGACGCGACCGAGGAGGCCCGGCAGTTCACCACGACCAACCTCGCCAAGTACGACGCCGTGGCCTTCCTGTCCACCACCGGTGACGTCCTCGACGCCGACCAGAAGGCGGCGTTCGAGAAGTACGTCAGGAACGGCGGCGGCTACATGGGCGTCCACGCCGCGGCCGACACCGAGTACGGCTGGAAGTTCTACGGCGGCCTCGTCGGTGCCTACTTCCACTCGCACCCGGCCGTCCAGAAGGCCACCGTCCGCGTCGAGGACCACGACCACCCGTCCACCGCGCACCTCGGCGACACCTGGGAGCACACGGACGAGCTGTACAACTACCGCACCAACCCGCGCGAGCAGGCCAAGGTCCTCGCCACCCTCGACGAGACCACCTACCAGGGCGGCACCATGAAGGGCGACCACCCGATCGCCTGGTGCCAGACCTACGAGGGCGGCCGCTCCTTCTACACCGGCCTCGGCCACACCAAGGAGTCCTACGCCGACGAGACGTTCCGCGCCCACCTGCTCGGCGGCCTCCAGTACGCCACCGGCCAGGTCAAGGCCGACTGCAAGCCGAGCAAGGGCTACCGGAAGATCTTCAACGGCCAGACCCTGGACGGCTGGAAGCAGGCCGGCCCCGGCACGTTCAACGTCAAGGACGGCACCCTGGAGTCCGAGGGCGGCATGGGGCTGCTCTGGTACCAGGCCAAGGAGCTGAAGTCGTACTCCCTCAAGCTCGACTGGAAGATGCGGGGCGACGACAACTCCGGGATCTTCGTGGGCTTCCCGGCCTCCGACGACCCGTGGTCCGCGGTGAACAAGGGCTACGAGATCCAGATCGACGCCACGGACGCGCCCGACCGCACCACGGGCTCCGTCTACTCCTTCAAGTCGGCGGACATCAAGGCCCGTGACCAGGTCCTGCGTCCGCCCGGCCAGTGGAACTCCTACGAGATCAAGGTCCAGGGCGAACGCCTCCAGGTGTTCCTCAACGGAGTGAAGATCAACGACTTCACCAACAAGGACCCGGAGCGGAGCCTGACCGACGGCTACGTCGGCCTCCAGAACCACGGCGCCGCCGACCAGGTCTCCTTCCGCAACATCCAGCTGAAGGAACTGCCCACCACGGGCGACTAGAACGGCGGCGGGCGGAGGACGCCGGACCTCCGCCCGCCGTCACCTCGTGTGTCCACCCCTGTCTCCACCCCTGCGTCCCCCTGTGTCCACGGCCGGTGGTGTGCACGGCCGCCTGTGTGCCTGACCGCTTGTGTGCGACCGCTCGTGTGTGTTCGACGCGCTCGACAAGGAGGCTGCCCATGTCCGCGTCCCCCTCAGGTCCCCTTGGCTCCCTCGGCTCCCTCGGTCCCCGTGGCTCCCGTACCGGTGTCTGGCTGATCGGAGCCCGCGGTTCCGTCGCCACCACGGTGGTGGCGGGCTGTGCCGCCGTCACCGCGGGGCTGCACCCGCCGACCGGCATGGTCACCGAGACCCCCGACTTCGCCGACGCCGGGCTGCCCGCGCTCTCGTCCCTCGTCTTCGGCGGCCACGACACCGTGGACTGCCCCCTGCCCAAGCGTGCGGAGGCCCTGGCCGCCGGAGGCGTGCTGCCGCCGGGCCTCCCCTCCGCCGTGGAGGCGGAACTGACCGCCGCCGACCGCGAGATCCGCCCCGGCGGCCCGCTGCCCGGGGACACCCGCGGCGAGGAGGACCTGATCGCCGCCTTCGCCGCGGACATCACCGACTTCGTACGACGCTCGGGAGCGGACCGGGCGGTGGTGGTGAACGTGGCCTCCACCGAGCCCGCACCCACCGGCCGCACCCTCCCGGCCAGCTCGCTGTACGCGGCGGCGGCCCTGCGCGCCGGCTGCCCGTACGTCAACTTCACCCCGTCGACCGGCCTGCACCACCCGGCACTGGCGGCTTCGGCCGAGGCGAGCGGACTGCCCTACGCGGGCCGCGACGGCAAGACCGGCCAGACCCTGCTGCGCTCGGTGCTGGGCCCGATGTTCGCGCAGCGGGCGCTCACCGTACGCGCCTGGTCAGGCACCAACCTCCTCGGCGGCGGCGACGGTGCCGCCCTGGCCGACCCGGCCGCGGCGGCGGCGAAGAACGCCGGGAAGGAGCGCGTCCTCGCCGACACCCTCGGCGCCGTACCGCAGGGCGAGGTGCACATCGACGACGTGCCCGCGCTCGGCGACTGGAAGACGGCCTGGGACCACATCGCCTTCGACGGCTTCCTCGGCGCCCGGATGTTCCTGCAGACCACCTGGCAGGGCTGTGACTCCGCCCTCGCCGCGCCCCTGGTCCTCGACCTGGCCCGGCTGACCGCACGCGCCCACGAGTCGGGCCGCTCCGGTCCGCTGGGCGAGCTGGGCTTCTACTTCAAGGATCCCGTGGGCGACGGACCGTCGGGCCTCGCGGAACAGTACGCGCAGCTCGTGCGGTTCGCGGCGGGGCTGCGGGACGCGGACCCGGGGGGCCGGGCGGAGGCCGACGACCACCCCGACCACCCCGGCGTCGGGGAGCAGCGGTGAGCCGCACGGCGGAGACGGTGCCGTCGGGCCGCCCGGCAGCGGCGTCCGGCACGGCCGCCGCGACGGCCCCCCGAGACGCCGAGGGACCGGGCCGGGGCGGGGCACGGAGGGACGGGCGCACGGCCGGTCCCCGAACCGGTGCCCGCGCCCGCGCCCGCGCCGGGGCCTGGGCCTGGGCCGAACTCCTCCGTCTGCCCGCCCTGTTCACCGTCCCCGGCGACGTACTCGCCGGGGCGGCCGCGACCGGTGTCCGGGCCGGGCCCCGTACCCTGCTCGCCATCGGTTCCTCCCTGTGCCTGTACGAGGCCGGGATGGCCCTCAACGACTGGGCGGACCGTGCGGAGGACGCCGCCGAACGCCCGCACCGGCCCATCCCGTCCGGCCGCGTCCGCCCCACCGCCGCCCTCACGGCGGCCTGCGGTCTGACCGCGGGCGGCCTGGCCCTCGCGGCCCGCGCCGGCCGCCCCGCCCTGGCCGTCGCCGTGCCGCTGGCGACGACCGTGTGGGCGTACGACCTCACCCTGAAGCACACGCCCGCCGGCCCCGTGGCCATGGCCGCGGCCCGGGGTCTCGACCTGTTGCTGGGCGCCGCGGCGACCGGCGGCGACGTCCGCGCGGCGGTGCCGTCCGCCGCGTTGCTGGGCACCCACACCCTCGCGGTCACGGCCGTCTCCCGTGAGGAGACCCGGGGCGGTTCCTCCCTGGCCCCCCTGGCGGCCCTCGCCACCACCGGCCTCCTGGCCCACCTGGCGGCCCGCCGCCCCACCCGGCTCCCGGCAGGCCGGGGGGAAGCAGCCACCCCCGGCCTGCCGGGCCCGACCTCCGCAGCCCGGTCCCGTTCCACCGACCGTTCCCTCCTCCCGGGTACGACCTTCCGTCCCACCACCGAACGGATCACCTCCGCTCTCACCTCCGCCGTGACCGCCGCCTACGTGGCCACCGCAGCCCGCCCCTACTTCCACGCCGCCCTCAACCCCTCACCCCCGCTCACCCAGCGGGCCGTCGGTGGCGGCATCCGCGCCACGATCCCCCTCCAGGCCGCGCTCACCGCCCGCGCCGGCGGCAAGGCCACCGCCGTACTGATCGCGGCCCTCGCCCCGCTCGGCCGGAAGTTCGCGAGGAAGGTGAGCATCACGTGACCCCTGAGACCCCCGGATCCCCCCGCACATCCCTCCGCTTCGGTTACGGCACCAACGGCCTCGCCGACCTCCGCCTCGACGACGCCCTCGCCCTGCTCGCCGACCTGGGCTACGACGGCGTCGGGCTGACCCTCGACCACATGCACCTCGACCCGCTCGCCCCCGACCTCGCGGCCCGCACCCGCCGGGTCGCACACCGGCTGGACGCGCTCGGCCTCGGCGTCACCGTCGAGACCGGCGCCCGCTACGTGCTCGACCCGCGCCGCAAGCACGGCCCCTCCCTCCTCGACCCGGACCCGGAGGACCGCGCCCGCCGCACCGACCTCCTCGTCCGCGCCGTCCGGGTCGCCGCCGACCTGGGCGCCCACGCCGTGCACTGCTTCAGCGGCATCACCCCGGCGGGCACGGACGAGGACACGGCGTGGAAACGGCTCAGCGAGTCCCTCGCCCCGGTCCTGGACGCCGCCGCCACCGCGGGAGTCCCGCTGGCCGTCGAGCCCGAACCGGGCCACCTGCTGGCCACCCTCGCCGACTTCCACCGGCTCCGCCGAACCCTCGGGGACCCCGAGCACCTCGGCCTCACCCTGGACATCGGCCACTGCCAGTGCCTCGAACCCCTTCCTCCCGCCGACTGCGTGCGCGCGGCCGCCCCCTGGCTGCGCCACGTACAGATCGAGGACATGCGCCGCGGCGTCCACGAGCACCTTCCCTTCGGAGACGGTGAGATCGACTTCCCGCCCGTGCTCGACGCCCTTGCCGCCACCGGCTACCAGGGGCTGACCGTCGTCGAACTGCCCCGCCACTCGCACGCGGGTCCCCACTTCGCCGAACGCTCCCTCCCGTTCCTCCGCAGGGCCGCGGCAGCGTCCCTGCGCACGAACCGCTCGGGCGAGCCCTCCGCCACGCACTGAAGGGAGCCACACCCATGACGCAGGCACACGCCGGCCACGTCACCCCCGACACCGCTGCCGCCGCTGGCGCCGCCGTCACCGCTGCCGCCGCTGGCGCCGCCGTCACCGCTGCCGCCGCTGGCGCCGCCGTCACCGCTGCCGCCGCTGGCGCCGCCGTCACCGCTGCCGCCGCTGGCGCCGCCGTCACCGCTGCCGCCGCTGGCGCCGCCGTCACCGCTGCCGCCGCTGGCGCCGCCGTCACCGCCGACGCCGCTGGCGCCGCCGTCACCGCCGACGCCGCTGGCGCCGCCGTCACCGCCGACGCCGCTGGCGCCGCCGTCACCGCCGACGCCGCTGGCGCCGCCGTCACCGCCGACGCCGCTGGCGCCGCCGTCACCGCCGACGCCGCTGGCGCCGCCGTCACCCAGGACGCGGAGGGCACCCCCGTCGTGCAGGACACCCAGGGCGCCACCCCCGCCCACGTCCCGCCGGCCGCCCTGCGCGCCGCCCTCGCCGCAGAACTCGGCGGAGCCGCCCGCGCCTGGCTGGACCAGGCCCTGGAGGAGGCCGCCGCCCACCCCGGCAGCCACGGCCCGATCTCCGTGTGGGAACTGCGCCTGGCCGAGGCGGGCCGCCGCTGCGGTCCCGTCCACGCGGACGCCGCCCGCGTGCTGGTCCTGCACGCCGCACAGGCCGACACGGACACCCTGACCCGGGTCTACTCCCAGGGCACCGCCGACGAACGCCGCGCCGTCCTGCACGCGCTGCCCCACCTCGTACCGGGCCCCGACGCCCTCCCGCTGGTGGAGGACGCGCTGCGCGCCAACGACACCCGGCTGGTCGCCGCCGCCCTCGGCCCGTACGCCGCCCGGCACCTCGACGCCCACCAGTGGCGGCACGCCGTACTGAAGTGCCTGTTCACCGGCGTGCCCGTCGACCAGGTGGCGGACTTCGCCCGCCGGGCCCGCGCGGACGCCGAACTCGCCCGCATGCTCGCCGACTACGCCGCCGAACGCGCCGCCGCGGGCCGCCCCGTCCCCGAAGACCTCCACCGCGTCCTGGCCCTGACCGAGCCCGCGCCCCCGTCGCACGGCACGGCCGACCCCCACGGCAAGGAGTCCTGATGCGCATCTTCGACCCCCACATCCACATGACCTCCCGGACCACGGACGACTACGAGGCCATGTACGCCGCCGGCGTCCGCGCCCTCGTCGAGCCCTCCTTCTGGCTGGGCCAGCCCCGCACCTCGCCGGCCTCCTTCCGCGACTACTTCGACGCGCTGCTGGGCTGGGAGCCGTTCCGCGCCGCGCAGTACGGCATCGCCCACCACTGCACCATCGCGCTGAACCCGAAGGAAGCCAACGACCCCCGGTGCCTCCCCGTCCTCGACGAACTGCCCCGCTATCTCGTCAAGGACAGGGTCGTGGCCGTCGGCGAGATCGGCTACGACTCCATGACCCCCGCCGAGGACACCGCCCTGGCCACCCAGCTCCAGCTCGCCGCCGACCACGGCCTGCCCGCCCTCGTGCACACCCCGCACCGCGACAAGCTCGCCGGCCTGCGCCGCACTCTGGACGTGGTCCGCGAGTCCGCGCTGCCGACGGACCGGGTCCTGGTCGACCACCTCAACGAGACCACCGTCAAGGAGGCCAAGGACAGCGGCGCCTGGCTCGGCTTCTCCGTCTATCCGGACACCAAGATGGACGAGGCCCGGATGGTCGCCCTCCTGCGCGAGTACGGCCCGGAACAGGTCCTGGTGAACTCGGCCGCCGACTGGGGCAGGAGCGACCCGCTCAAGACTCGCAAGGTCGGCGACCTGATGCTCACCGAGGGCTTCACGGAGGACGACGTGGACCTCGTACTGTGGCGCAACCCCGTCGCCTTCTACGGGCTCAGCGGACGGCTGGAACTCGACGTGACCCCCGCCGACGCCACCCACGAGGGCAACTCCATCCTGCGCGGCGGGGAGTGAGCCA
>NZ_JAGMUE010000154.1:0-1047 GCF_019049165.1 Streptomyces sp. AC627_RSS907 | reverse complement strand
CCAGGCCCTGGTCACCGACCCGTCCGCGCTGCGGGGGCTGCGTGGTGAGCTGGACCGGCGGGGTCTGGAGGTCGTCACCCTCAACGGGTTCCCGTACGAGGGGTTCGGTGCGGGGGAGGTGAAGTACCGGGTCTACCAGCCGGACTGGGCCGACCCGCAGCGCCTGGAGCACACCACCTCCCTGGCCCGCGTCCTAGCCGCACTGCTGCCCGACGACGTCACGGACGGCACCATCTCCACGCTGCCGCTGGCCTGGCGCACGGCCTACGACGAGACGCGCGCCGACAAGGCCCGCACGGCCCTGGTAGTGCTGGGCGAGCGCCTCGACGCCCTCCAGGAGCTGACCGGCCGCTCGATCCGCATCGGGCTGGAGCCGGAGCCCGGCTGCGTCGTGGAGAGGACCGGTGACGCGATCGCCCCGCTGACGGCGGTCGGCCACCCCCGTATCGGCGTCTGTGTCGACACCTGCCACCTCGCCACCTCCTTCGAGGACCCGCACACCGCCCTGGACGCCCTGGCCGCGGCCGGTGTCCGGGTGGTCAAGTCCCAGCTGTCGGCCGCCCTGCACGCCGAACACCCGCACCGCCGCGAAGTCCGCGCGGCCCTCGCCGCCTTCGCCGAGCCCCGCTTCCTGCACCAGACCCGCACCACCACCGTCTCCGGCGCCCTCACCGGCACCGACGACCTCCACGAAGCCCTCGCACAGGGCGGACCACTGCCCGACACCGCACCCTGGCGGGCCCACTTCCACGTCCCCCTGCACGCCGCCCCCACCCCACCCCTCACCTCCACCCTCCCCGTCCTCAAGACCGCACTGACCCGCCTGGTCGGCGGACCACACCCCCTCACCCGGCACCTGGAGGCCGAGACCTACACCTGGCAGGCCCTCCCACCCGAGCTGCGCCCCCACACCCGCGCCCAGCTCACCGACGGCATCGCCGCCGAGCTCACCCTCGCCCGCGACCTGCTGACCGACCTCGGCCTCAAGGAACTGCCATGACCCACCCCACCAGCACCCACAACCCCACCCCCCTGCTCGTCCTGGAC
>NZ_JAGMUE010001523.1:0-798 GCF_019049165.1 Streptomyces sp. AC627_RSS907 | reverse complement strand
GCGCTTGTGCGCGCGGTGCAGCCTACGGGTGAGGCGCAGCAACTGCTCGGCGAGCTGACCGGAGGCGTCGGAGGCGGGCATGTGGGGAGCCTAGCAGGACCAAGTTCATTGTGAGCTTAGGTAACAGTGAGCTATGCTCGGCAAGACCGCCGCCAGCCGGCCCGCAGATCCCCGCGTCCCCCGGAAGGAGTCCATGCGCGATCACGAACCACGGTGGGAGCCACCCGCTGCCGACCGGGATGAACCAGCCCAAGTACGACGCATTCTGCGCCTCTTCCGCCCCTACCGAGGCCGACTCGCCCTGGTCGGGCTGCTGGTGGCCGCTTCCTCGCTGGTCACGGTGGCCTCGCCGTTCATGCTGCGCGAAGTGCTCGACACCGCCATTCCCCAGGGCCGGTCGGGGCTGCTGACGCTGCTGGTCTGCGGCATGATCGTCGCGGCCGTGGTCAACAGCATCTTCGGTGTCCTACAGACCCTGATCTCCACCACCGTCGGCCAGCGGGTCATGCACGATCTGCGCACCGCCGTCTACGACCGCCTCCAACGCATGTCGTTGGCGTTCTTCACGCGCACCCGCACCGGCGAGGTGCAGTCGCGCATCGCCAACGACATCGGCGGCATGCAGGCCACCGTGACGTCCACGGCCACGTCCCTGGTCTCGAACCTGACCAGCGTGATAGCGAGCATCGTGGCCATGCTGGCGCTGGACTGGCGGCTGACGGCGGTCTCGCTCTGCCTGCTCCCGGTCTTCGTCTGGATCAGCCGTCGGGTCGGCAGGGAGCGCAAGCGGATCACCTC
>NZ_JAGMUE010001522.1:0-552 GCF_019049165.1 Streptomyces sp. AC627_RSS907 | reverse complement strand
GTCCCGGGCCAGCGCCGCGCTCGCCACCGAGGGCAACATCTACGTCCGGGGCGCCCAGCAGCGCTCCATGATGACCTTCCTCAACACCTACCGGAAGGTCGGCGGCGCCTTCGAGATCGACGACGAGGGCATCCGCTTCTGGCACCCCGGCGGCCCGCTGAACGCCATCGCCCTGGAGACCGACGTCCACCCCGGCTTCCAGACCGACTGGCAGCAGCCGCTGGTCGTCGCGCTGACCCAGGCGTCGGGCCTGTCGATCGTGCACGAGACGGTGTACGAGTCCCGGCTCGGCTTCACCTCGGCGCTGAACCAGATGGGCGCCCACATCCAGCTCTACCGCGAGTGCCTCGGCGGCTCCGCCTGCCGCTTCGGCCAGCGCAACTTCCTGCACTCCGCGGTCGTCTCCGGGCCCACCAAGCTGCAGGGCGCCGACCTGGTCATCCCCGACCTGCGCGGCGGCTTCTCGTACCTGATCGCCGCGCTGGCGGCGCAGGGCACCTCCCGGGTGCACGGTATCGATCTGATCAACCGGGGCTACGAGAACTTCATGAG
>NZ_JAGMUE010001521.1:0-554 GCF_019049165.1 Streptomyces sp. AC627_RSS907 | reverse complement strand
GGCCAAGGGCGCTGTTGAACTCGACGAGGAACCCCCGGTTGACCTGGACCCGTCCGCGGTCGTCCTGCCACGGCACGCGGAACATGACCTGGCGTTCCGGCTCACACAGCCGCTCGATGAGTCCTGCTTCGGCGTACCTGGGGTGGGCCGCGAGCACCGGCGCCAGGGTCTCCAGGACCTCGTGCACGGCCTGGTGGAACTCGGGCTGGGCCGGGTTGCGCTGCTCGATCTCGGTCAGGAGGGTGCCGAGTACGCTCTGCATGTCGGATCGCGTCGCCACAGAATGCCTTTCTGGCGCGGCTGTGACCGGTGCCGGCAGGAGTGTGACTCGCTTGGGCCCGGTCCATCGGTGAGCGCTCGGCGCCATTGCCGCACGCGGGGCAAAGTAAGTGTGACGCCCATATAAACATCTTGACTAGTACCTGGGTCCGGCCACCCAGCATATGAGACCCCACACGAGGTGATAGGGCACCCACCCTGGTGGCGGCCGGGGCGAGCGGCGGGCCGCGTACCGCGCGCGACCGCCTCGGCATCGCGCCGCGAGCGAGCCCTGC
>NZ_JAGMUE010001520.1:0-570 GCF_019049165.1 Streptomyces sp. AC627_RSS907 | reverse complement strand
GGTGAGGGCCTGGTCGGCGCCGAGTTCGCCGGCGCGGGCCATGAAGGCCCGGATGTCCTTGGGCAGGCACCCGCCGCCGAACCCGATCCCGGCGCGCAGGAACTTCTTCCCGATCCGCTCGTCATGGCCGATCGCCTCGGCCAGCTTGACCACGTCGCCGTCGGCGGCCTCGCACACCTCGGCCATCGCGTTGATGAACGAGATCTTGGTGGCCAGGAAGGAGTTCGCGGAGGTCTTCACCAGCTCGGCGGTGGGGAAGTCGGTCACCACGAACGGCGTGCCCGCGGCCAGCGGCGCCGCGTACACCTCGCGCAGCATCTTCTCGGCCCGCTCGCTGGTGACGCCCGCGACGATGCGGTCCGGCCGCAGGGTGTCCTGGACAGCGAAGCCCTCGCGCAGGAACTCCGGGTTCCAGGCCAGCTCCGCGTCCTCGCCCACCGGCGCCAGCTCGCTCAGGCGCGCGGCGAGCCGGCTCGCGCTGCCGACCGGGACCGTGGACTTGCCGACGACCAGCGCGGGGCGGCGCAGCAGCGGGGCGAGGGACTCGAAGGCGCTGTCCACGTACCGCAT
>NZ_JAGMUE010001519.1:0-622 GCF_019049165.1 Streptomyces sp. AC627_RSS907 | reverse complement strand
GGGTCTCCATGCGGCAGTCCCGGAGGACCCGCACCGCCCCGAAGACGTAGGCGTCGCCGCCGGGCCGCTCGGCGCGCTCGATGAGCACCGTGCCCCACTCGGCGATCAGGTCGCTGTAGCCGGCGCGGTCGCGAGTGAGCAGCCGGCTCGCCTCGGCGAACCGTCGCGCCGCCGCGTCCAGTTCGGCGACGTCGCCGCGCCCGGCGCCGGCCGCCTCGTACCGCCGTACGCACAGTCGCGCGTCGCGGGCCAGGACCTCCGCGCGCAGCGGCCGGTCCGGCGCCAGGGCGAGCGCCTCGGCCACCAGCGCGGCGGCCTGCTCCGGCCCCTCCTCCGCGACCAGCAGCGCGTCCACCACGTCGAGCGCGGCCCGGGCGCGCACCTCGGCCGGCGCGTCCTCGGCTTCGAGCCCGCCGCGCCCGAGGTCCAGCGAGGTCGCGGCCTGCCGGGCGTAGGTGCGGGCGCGCTCGCGGTCGGGGGCCGCGCCGGCCAGCCGCAGCAGCGCCCGGCCGCGCGCCAGGGAGAGCCCGCTGGGCTGCGGCAGGCTCGCCGGCCACGCGTCGGCGAACGCCTCCAGCATGCCGACGCTCTCCTCAAGGAGCGCGCTGTCGCCGCCCAGTTG
>NZ_JAGMUE010001518.1:0-774 GCF_019049165.1 Streptomyces sp. AC627_RSS907 | reverse complement strand
TGATTCTATGATGGCCGCATGACAGAAGACCACCTTGCGGAGGCCGGGCGTACGCCCGCGCGCGACCGGTCCACGGCCGAGCACGGCCGCACGCCCGCCGCGGGCGACAGCGCGGCGCGGCACACGGGAACCGCCGCGCCGCCCGCGCCCGCCGTGCGCGAGAGCGCAGGCGAGGACGCCAACGCGGGCAAGGGCGCACCGGCCGCCGCCGGCGAGCGGCCCAGGACGGCGCTCCCGGGATCGCCCTGGCAGCGCCGGCTGCTGGTCGCCGGGCTGGTCCTGGCCGCGCTCAACCTGCGGCCCGCGATCACCAGCCTCGGCGCCCTCCTCGAAGAGGTGCGCGACGGCCTCGGGATGAGCGGCACCGTCGCCGGAATGCTCACCTCCATGCCCGCCCTGTGCTTCGCGATCTTCGGTCTGACCGCGCCCCGGCTGGCCAGGAAGTGGGGCCAGGAGACCGTCGTCTGCGCCGGCCTGGTGGCCATCGGCCTCGGCGTCCTGGTCCGCCCGTTCGCCGGCGGCACCGTCGGCTTCCTGCTCGCCAGCGCCCTCGCGCTCGCCGGCATAGCCGTCAGCAACATCCTGCTGCCGGTGATCGTCAAGCGCCGCTTCCCGGACCGGGTCGGGCCGATGACGGGCGTCTACACCATGGCGCTGGCCCTCGGCACCTCCATCGCCGCGGCCAGCACCGTGCCCCTCACCGACGCGCTGGGCGGCGACTGGCGCACCGGCCTCGTGCTGTGGACCGTGGTGGCCGCCGTCGCGGTGCTGCCC
>NZ_JAGMUE010001517.1:0-567 GCF_019049165.1 Streptomyces sp. AC627_RSS907 | reverse complement strand
CCCCACCAGGGGCGATGCGCTATACGCGGCGGCTATACATACCGCGTATACACATGATGTAGAGTCCCGGTCATGTCCATCGGCCACACCCTTCTCGGGCTCCTGGAATCCGGGCCCCGCCACGGTTACGACCTCAAGCGCGCGTTCGACGAGCGCTTCGGGCACGACCGTCCACTGCACTACGGGCAGGTCTACTCGACCATGTCCCGGCTGCTGAAGAACGGCCTCGTGGAGGTCGACGGGATCGAGGCCGGAGGCGGGCCCGAGCGCAAGCGGTACGCCATCACCGACGCCGGGATAACCGACGTCGCCCAGTGGCTCGCGCAGCCCGAAAAGCCCGAACCGTACCTTCAGTCCACCCTCTACACCAAGGTGGTCCTCGCGCTGCTGACCGGCCGGAACGCGGCCGACCTGCTCGACACCCAGCGCGCCGAACACCTGCGGCTGATGCGCGAGCTGACCCAGCGCAAGCGCGGCGGCGACCTCGCCGACCAGCTCATCTGCGACCACGCGCTGTGCCACCTCGAAGCCGACCTGCGCTGGCTCGCACTCACCGCGGCCAGGCGC
>NZ_JAGMUE010001516.1:0-574 GCF_019049165.1 Streptomyces sp. AC627_RSS907 | reverse complement strand
GCTGGTCGTCATGGCCGCCATCGCCCTCTTCCTGACCGTCCGGGCCGCCTCGGCGCTCAGCAAGAACGAAGGCAACTTCCTCACCACCTTCGAGTGGAACGCCGACAGCGCGGAGCCCAGCTTCGGTATCGCGGTCCTGCTCTTCGGCACCGTCGTCAGCGCCATCATCGCGATGATCATCGCGGTCCCGGTGGCCGTCGGCATCGCCCTGTTCATCTCGCACTACGCCCCGCGCGCCATCGCCGCGCCGCTCGGCTACGTGATCGACCTGCTTGCCGCGGTCCCCAGCATCGTCTACGGCCTGTGGGGCGCGCTCTTCCTGGTGCCGCACCTCGAAGGGCTCTACAAGTGGTTCGACGACTACTTCGGCTGGACCGGCATCCTGGCGTACAACGACGGCACGCCGCGTTCGCTGTTCACCATCGGCATCCTGCTCGCGATCATGATCCTGCCGATCGTCACCAGCGTCAGCCGTGAGGTCTTCCTCCAGTCCCCGAAGATGCACGAGGAGGCGGCGCTCGCGCTCGGCGCGACCCGCTGGGAGGTCATCCGGATGTCGGTGCTGCCCTTCGGC
>NZ_JAGMUE010001515.1:0-652 GCF_019049165.1 Streptomyces sp. AC627_RSS907 | reverse complement strand
GCACCGGCTGGTCGAGAACTCCCCGGCACTCGATCTCGCCGATCTCGGGCTGTCGTTGGTCAGCACCCGGACCACCCTCGCGCGGCGCGCCGTCGTGCTGGCCTCCAGTCGCACCGAAGCTCTGCGCGGACTGCGCGCGGTGGCCGACGGCGCCTTCGACGCCATGGTCGTCAGCGCCACCGACCCCGACAGCGGCGAGGAGCCCGAGGGCGGGGCGGACCGGCGCCCGGTCTTCGTCTTCCCCGGGCAGGGCCCCCAGTGGCAGGGGATGGCCCTGGACCTGCTGGAATCCTCCGAGGTCTTCCGCCGGCACATGCGCGCTTGCGCGGACGCGCTGGAGCCGCACGTCCCCTGGGACCTGCACGAGGTGCTGCGGGAGGCGCCCGGCGCCCCCGCGATGCGGGCCGTCGACGTCGTCCAGCCCGTCCTGTTCGCCGTCATGGTCTCGCTCGCCGAGCTGTGGCGCGCCTGCGGCCTGGAGCCGGCCGCGGTGGTGGGCGCCAGCCTGGGCGAGATCGCCGCGGCCCATGTCGCCGGGGCGCTCACGCTGGAGGAAGCCGCCCAGGTGGTCGCGTTGTGGAGCCAGGCACAGGCCGGCGCGACCGGTGACGGCGATCTGGCCTCCGCCCTGGCGTCCCGCGCGGAGATCGAG
>NZ_JAGMUE010001514.1:0-638 GCF_019049165.1 Streptomyces sp. AC627_RSS907 | reverse complement strand
CGTCACGGCGGGTGAGGAGCGAGTTGGTCGCGGAGTGGCGCAGTCGCTCGACCTCCTCGTTGATCGAGGAGTCCTTCTCGATGTAGGTGTCCGACTGCGGTACGTAAGCCTCCGGCTGGTAGTAGTCGTAGTACGAGACGAAGTACTCCACCGCGTTGTTCGGCAGCAGCTCGCGGAACTCGTTGGCGAGCTGGGCCGCCAGGGTCTTGTTCGGCGCCATGACCAGCGTGGGCCGCTGCAGCTTCTCGATCATCCACGCGGTGGTGGCCGACTTGCCCGTACCGGTCGCGCCGAGCAGGACGACATCCTTCTCACCTGCTCGGATGCGCCGCTCGAGCTCGGCGATCGCCGCCGGCTGGTCGCCGCTCGGCTGGTAGGGGCTGACGACCTCGAAGGGCGCCACCTTGCGTTGGATCTGGGATACGGGCCGCATGGAACTACCGTACGGCTCACCACTGACAACGGCCTCGGCACAGCCCCGTAGCCTGGCGTCTCGCCAGCCCACGGCAATGGCGTTACGCATCGGATCGATCACTCTTCGCATCATTCCGAACATGCCAGCAGCCCCAGACAGCCAGTTCACGGCACGGGCGCAACGAACGAAAGGCCATCGACCATGTACGAGTACAAAGTGATCC